>JAJZJF010000032.1 GCA_021810245.1 bacterium | reverse complement strand
ATCTCGGGACAGCGATTTTTAAGCAAGCCTTGAATTTCAGAAGAGATTTCCTCAAAAGGCCGCGAAGATAAATTCGGGCGAATGGAAGGGATAATGCAAAAAGAGCATCCCATGTCGCAGCCATCTTGGATTTTCACAAAGGCGCGGGAATGCCCCCAAAAATCGGTGATGGAAGAAAAATTTGGAGCCGAACTGCAGCCAATCAAAGACGGGATATTTTTTTTGTCTTGATTTCCGACAATCAGAGCCCCGGGCGCGGCGCTTTGAATGGCCGCCGGATCGCGCTCGGCTAAGCAGCCGGTGACAATTAATTTGGCAGCGGGGTTTCTGCGATTGATTTTTCGAACCAGTCTTAAGGCGTCTTGATCGGCCTCTTCGGTGACTGTGCAGGTGTTGATGACGCAGAGATCGGCATCTTCGAAATCATCTGAAACCTCGGCAAAACGGTTTTGGGTCAATCTTTCCCGCAAGGCTTGCGTCTCATATTGATTGACCCGGCAGCCATAGGTTTTAAAGAATGCCTTCATGAAAGTTCCCTGCCCGATTCTAGCGGAATAAATCGCCAAAGCTAAACTTTTTTTTCTTAACGGGAGTAAGCCCGAGAGCTTTTTTTGCCGCGGCCCATTCCGATTGATTGAGAAGGACCTGGGCGGAAAGGATATCTCCGCTTGAAGACTGCGTTACTTGATATCCGAAAAAAGCGGCCTTAACCGAAGCGTGAAACGGCTTTAAAAAATTTTGCGGCGCGTCCGAAGCCTTGGCGATTCTCAACTTAATTTTCCATGGTCCCCCGTATTGATCGACGAAGGTCTCTTTGGCCAAAACTCCATCCGGATTTTTGAGGCTTTCTTTTTTTGCCTGAGACATTAATCCATCCCAATCTACGCTTGCCTGAAGGTTCATCGCCTGGATTTTTTGGCAATCATTGGAAGAATCTTTTTTGGCGCAAACAAAATAGGTAAAAGTTCCAATCTGCTGAAAGCGGTAGAAATGTCCCTTAGTCGAGACCAAATAATTCAAGGTTTTGGCCGCATCCCCTCCGTCTTGAGAGAAAGCGAAGGAAAAAAGCCCGAGAGTTGCCAAAAGCGGTAAAAAAATCGAAAAAAAACGGCGAAAATTTAATTTCATGACAAGCTCATGGGAATGAGAATAGAGGCGACCGCCTGACAAGCCATCGCACGGCCTTCTCCGATTGAATCAAGGCCTTCGTGAGTTTTAGCCTTGATATTGACCGAAGTCGCCGGAACCTCCAGCAAAGAAGCGACCGAATCCCGAATGGCCGCGTAGTGCGGCTTGATTTTCGGCTCTTCCGCCAAAATATTGACATCCACATGAGAGATAATCGCTTTTTTCCGCGCGACTTTCTCCATGACGGCGGCGACAATTTCCCGGCTTGAAATTCCCTTAATTTTTGGATTTTCCGGCGGGAACATCATCCCTATCTCTCCTTCCCCCAAGGCTCCTAAAATCGCGTCTCCGACCGCATGCAAGATGACATCCCCGTCTGAATGTCCCAGAAGTCCCTTAGAGTGGTTTATTTTAATTCCGCCAAGCCACAAATCCCGCCCAACCACTAACTTGTGAACGTCATAGCCGATTCCGACACAATTACGCTTTTGCCCGCCCATGCGCTTTTCCATTAAGCTCTCCGCCATCACCAGATCCTCCGGAGTAGTAATCTTAATATTTTCGTAAGAGGCCGAAACCACCTTAACCCGGTGCCCGGATTTTTCGACCAGTTGACTCTCATCGGTCGCGTTTTTCTCATCCGAGAATTTCTGCAGCGCTTCGGCTAAAATTTCACGGCGATAACATTGCGGGGTTTGGGCCATCCAAAACGAACTACGCACCGGGGTCCCTGAAACCCAAAGCTGTTTATTAGTCACTTTTTTTAAAGTGTCTTTGACCGGCACCGCCGCCACCGCCGCGCCCGACTCATATGCTTCTTCTAAAACTTCATGAATGATGTCAGGAGTAATCAATGGGCGCGCTCCGTCGTGAATGGCGACCAGATCCATGTCCTCGGGCACTTCTTTAAATCCGCGGCGCACCGATTCCATCCGAGTGGATCCTCCCTCCACCAGATGAACCCGATCCGAAGAGAGCCTGGATGAATGTTCCTTGATATTTTCAGGGGTCGTCACTAAAATAATCCCTTCAATTTCCGGAGTTTCCAAAAAAGCCTTAAGCGACCACTCAACCACCGTTTTCCCCGCCAACGGCAAAAACTGTTTTGGGCGGCCCATTCGCGAGCCGGAACCGGCGGCGACAATGACCGCGAAAGAACGCATCAAGCGGCCCTCTCTTCCGTTGGAACGGCCCGAGCTTTCGTAAAAATCATCCGCCCGGCCGAGGTTTGAAGAATCGACATCACCACCGACTCAATGCGCTTGCCAATATGTTTTCGCCCGTCTTCGATGACTACCATCGTCCCATCGTCTAAATAGCCCACGCCCTGTTCTTTTTCCTTTCCTTCCTTCATCACAAAAACCGCCATGTTTTCCCCTGGAAGCGCGACTGGTTTAAGGGCCAGGCCCAAATCGTTGACATTTAAGCAGGTCACTCCTTGCAGAGACGCCACCTTATTGAGGTTAAAATCGGTGGTGATGACCTTGCCGCCCAAATCGCCGGCTAAGCGGATAATTTTGCCGTCAACCGACTTGATATCAGGGAAATCCGTGTCTATGATTTTAACCGGAACTTCGGAGTTTTCCTGAAGACGCGCTAAAATATCCAATCCCCGGCGCCCGCGAGCGCGTTTCATTGAATCCGATGAGTCGGCAAGCAAATTGAGCTCGGCTAAAACAAAACGTGGAACAATAAAGGTTCCAGACACAAAATGTGTTTCGGCGATATCCACCAGCCGACCGTCGATAATGGCGCTGGTGTCGAGCACTTTGAGCTCTGCCCCGCGCTTTTTCCCCATTTTCAAAATATCTCTATCCAGATCGTCAAACTCAGGCAGTTTTCTAACCGCCAAAATCATGCCCAAAACCGCGAAAGCGAAATATCTGAGCGCGGCGTAGCGGGCCCAGGTCAAATAAAGAGCGTTATTGCCAATTTGAAAAACGGTGTAATCGATTAATTTGGCGACGATAATGCCGCCGGAAGCGCCTAAGATTCCTGAAATCATCGTCAAAAGACTGATTCCGGCGACCAGCATTTCAAAGCCGACAATCACCAGTCCCACCAAAAGCCCCACCAAAAGCCCGCGCCAGTCTTTTGTAATCTCAAAATACACAATCACCGGGCAAGACAAGACGATAAAAAACCTAAATAACCATAGAATCATTTTATTTTCCTCCAAAAATAGCGGCGGACGCCTGCTTGAGATCTAAAACCGGAACGGATTCAAACGCTGGGGCGCTGTTTCCTTCATTGCCGCCGGGCCTCAAGGCCTTTTTAAACCCCATCTTCGCCGCTTCCTTGAGCCGCTGTTCTAAATGCGAAACGCTGCCGATATCCCCCAACAAACTCACTTCCCCGACAATCGCCATATCCTTGGCAATAGGCTCGTCATAGGCTGAACTTAAAACAGAAGCGCACACGGCCAAATCCAAGGCGGGATCGCTGATTTTGACGCCGCCGGCGAGATTTAAAAACACGTCTTTATCCTCAAGTCTTAAGCGCAAGTGCTTTTCCATCGCGGCCAACAAAACCAAAACACGGTTGAGATCGAGCCCCGTCGCCATGCGCCTGGGAAGAGGATATTTGGTTGAAACCACCAAGGATTGAACTTCGATGAGGATAGGACGGGAACCCTCCATCGCGACGGAAATGGCACGCCCCGGCTTTTCGCCCGCTTTGCTGCCGTCAAAAAATAGCGATGAAACGCTTTTAACTTCTTTTAAGCCCGAAGCGCCCATCTCGAAAAAACCGGCTTCATCGGTGGGGCCAAAACGATTTTTGTGCGCACGCAAAACCCGAAAGGCGTCTTGGCGCTCCGAATCAAAATAAAGAACGGTATCGACTAGGTGCTCTAAAACTCTCGGCCCCGCCACGCTGCCGTCTTTCGTCACGTGTCCTAAAAGAAAAACCATAATCCCCTTATTTTTGGAAAAACGCAAAATTTGAGCGGCGCATTCCCTGACCTGGGCCACGGTGCCGGGGCTTGAATCAAGATCCGGATGATAAACGGTTTGGATGGAATCTAAAACCAAAACCGCCGGGTTTAAACTCTCAAGAGCCGCGAGGATTTTTGTCAGATCTGTTTCAGATAAAAGAGATAATTGGCTTTTAGAGACGTTTAAGCGTTTGGCGCGATTGGATATCTGATCCAAGGACTCTTCTCCGGAAACATAGAGCGTCTTTTGCCCAGCCTCGGAAAGTAACGCAGCGGCTTGGAGAATCATTGTTGATTTCCCAATTCCTGGAGGGCCGGCTAAAAGAGCGATTTGTCCCTTGACCAGCCCGCCTCCAAGCAGGCGGTCTAGTTCAAGAATCCCAGTTGGCAAACGGAGAGTGGTCTCTGGCTTTAAATCGGACAAGGAAACAATCTCGGAGGAAAAATCGGTTAAAAGGCGCGAGCGGCTTTTAGAAGAGGCTAAGGCGCTTTCTTCAACAACCTCTTCAACTAACGAGTTCCAGGCCTGGCAAG
Source organism: bacterium (assembly GCA_021810245.1). GTDB lineage: Bacteria > Elusimicrobiota > Elusimicrobia > UBA1565 > UBA9628 > JAKAQV01. Next base: position 14,368 of record JAJZJF010000032.1, on the reverse strand, counting down.
ACGGGCATTGCCCCAAAAACTTCGCGGCGCCAAAGCCGCAACTCTGACAACGATAAACGGTTTTTAAGCGAGACATTGGCTTAATCAGGGTCCCGAGTCTTTGTTTGGGGATCTACCCTTGGCGCCAGCAGCGCCATAGGCCATCAACCCAAAAAGGTAAGAGATATCTTTATCCTCGAAATTGACATGCAGCCACCCTTGAAAAACAGGATAAAGCCCGATGTCCTCGACGCGCGCCCCCACTCCCCAATATTTATTGACCCAGGCCAGTATTCCAGCGTCATATGACGGCTTGTTAAAGGCTTTCCCATTAACGATCCGGTTCTGGCCGAAATCATATGCCTGGGCGAAAAGGCTGAAGTGCTTCCCGATAGGATTCTTGTAGAAAGGAGTCAATGTCAGCCGCCCGCCTCCGGCGGAGCGCACCACTCCGACGCCGAGATCATACCACTTGCCCGTGAACCCCAACATCGCGTCAATGGTGTTGAGGCGCTCATAATCATAGCCCCTGATTGGAGCGTTAGTGGGATTGCCAAGGTTCTCGACCCCAACATAATAGTACCTCCCATCCCTGGGCACGATTCTCATCCCCACATCTGAAAGCCCGCCTGAAATCGCGGGCTCATAGCGCTCGTCAAAATTCCAAAAAATTCGGAATTGATTAATGCGGCTAAGCATATCGTTGGCGGTTGAGGCCGCCTGTTTTACGCTGGCCACCGTTTCCTCGACGTTCTTTTTCATTTTTGGATCATGAAGAAGAGCGCCAACGGTCCCCTCGCTGCTGGCCAAACTGGTCATCATCGTATTTGATTTAGTCAGCAAGGTGTCCAGCTTGTCGGTCACGTCTCCTGTTTTAGCCATTGTTTTCTCGGCGTCAGGTTTAATCGTCGCGATCAAGTCATTGAGATTGGCCGTCAATTTCCGCATATTGGCCACCGAACCGCGCAGATTTTCAACGAGAGAGCCGTTTGGACCGGGGCCGTTCAAATCATCCAGCATTTTCTGAATGCTGCCTAAGGCATGGGCGATGGAAGATTGAATGTCAACCGCTTCGGTTCCAGCCATCGTCGCATTGGGAACAATGGGGTTTGATGAGGCATGCCCCTGGTCGACTTCCAGATATTTTGAACCGATAATTCCGGTCGAACCGACCGTAAAGACAGAATCCTGATAGATAGGCACGCCCTCTTTAATCGAGAGTTTAAGCAACACATGATCGCCTTCAAGGTGGATATCCTCAACTTGCCCGACATCCACGCCTGAGACTTTGACCGGAGCGTTTCGGTTTAAATTGGATATATCATGGAAAGTGACATAAATAAAGTATCTCTTCCCAAAATGGTAATTTCCCAATAAAAGAATGGATGCGGCAATCAGGGCCAAGCCAGCCGCGACAAAGGCGCCAACCTTAGACTCAAGAGACACGCAAGCGTCCTTGTTCCTCGGCTTCCTCCGCCGGATCAAAATCTCGCAATTTCATATGAATGGGGCCCACGCTTTTTCCATCGATAAACTGGCGCACATATGGGTTATCGCTGGACTTAATCTGTTCCGGGGTCCCTACGGCCAGAAATTTCCCCTCGTGAAGCATTACGATATGATTAGCCACCTTGTAGGCCAATTTCATATCATGGGTCACCGCGATAGAAGTCACATTCAATTTTTTTTGAAGATCCAACATTAAATCGCTAATGACATCCGACATAATCGGGTCAAGACCCGTAGTTGGTTCATCATACAAAATATAGGAGGGGTCCGAAGCGATCGCCCGAGCCAAAGCGACGCGTTTTTTCATTCCTCCAGACAACTCCGAAGGCTTGAGGTCCTCGACATCCTTTAGTCCCACCAATTCCAACTTTTCGGAGGCGATTTTCCGGTAACGAGACGGCGGAATGTCCGTCAAATAGCGAAGCCCGAAAGAGACGTTTTCCCATACGCTCAAGGAATCAAACAACGCGCCTTCCTGGAACAAATATCCGATTCGCCGGCGATAACGAGCCCAATCCTGTTCGCTTTCCAAACGCCCGATTTCAATTCCATCCACCGAAATAGAGCCCTGATCAAGACGCGCCAAACCAATCACGCATTTTAAAAACGTGCTTTTTCCCATCCCGGAACCGCCGATAATAATAAGAGTTTCTCCGGTCTCGACTGTGAGGTCAATCCCTTTAAGAATATGCCGATGGCCGTAACTTTTTCTAACGCCTTTGGCCTCAATCATGTAATTCCCACCGCGACTAAAACCGCCGTGACGAAATAATCCAGAACTAAAACCGAAACCATGCTGATAACGACCGCCGCAGTCGTCGATTTCCCGACCCCTTCCGCCCCCCCGCGAGTCTCAATGCCCTTAAAACAGCAAATGAGCGAAATCGCGAAAGCGAACACATAGGTCTTAATATAGCCATGCGCGAAATGCCTGATGCGCATATTATCGATAATATCATGCCAGTAAACATTCGGCGCGATATCAAATTTTAGCTTCGCGACCAAATAGCCTCCGGCGATGCCGGAGAAATCAGACATCACGGTCAGTAGCGGCAAGACCAGCAAAAAAGCCACGACTCGCGGAATCACGAGATATCGAACAGGGTCAGTTCCTAAAGTGTAAAGAGCGTCAATTTGTTCCGTCACCTTCATCGTGCCCAGTTCCGCCGCAATGGCCGCGCCCGCGCGCCCACTGACCACCAAGGCCGTCATGACCGGGGCCAATTCCATGACCATCGAGAAACTAACCAAGGTCCCGATAAAAAGCGGCTCATTGAGAAAATGTTTGGAAGATTCGCCGGATTGAAGAGCCAAAACCATTCCAGTAAAAAACGCCGTCATCACGCTGACCGGCATCGACTCAACGCCAATTCTCAACATTTGAATGAGAATCTGCTTCCACTCAAAATAACCCGCGAAAACCCAGCGAATGAGAGAACGGGTAAAAATCGCGAATTTTCCCAAAGACTCCATACTGACAAGTATCTTTTTACCCAGCCGCTCAAAAATATCTTTCATCTTTGATAAACCCGCGGAACTCTCTGGGAAATGGCGCAGACGGCTTCATATGAAATCGTGTTAGAAAAACCGGCGGCCTCGGCGGCTGAAATTTCATCTTGTCCTTGTTTGCCAATCAAGACGACTTCGCTCCCAACCCGCGCTTGGGGGATATCGGTTACGTCGATCATCAGCATATCCATCGTCACGGTCCCAATGATTTTACAGCGCTTGCCCGCGACCAAAACCTCTCCTTTGTTGGACTCCGCCCTTAAAACGCCGTCTCCATATCCCGCGCAAACTGTCGCAATCTTAGACAGCCTTCGCGCGCGAAAAGTTCTTCCATAGCTGACCGATGCGCCTTTTTTCAGTCTTTTGATAAAAACAATGCGCGCCTTTAAACTGAGAAGCGGCTTAAAACCCGGCCATAACCCGTATAAAGCCCCTCCCACGCGAACCATGTCGTAATCCGCCCCGCGACGATTTAAAATCGCGGCGGAATTAGAAGCATGAATTAATATTTTGCCATTTTTTAGGCCCTTGTTTTTTAAAACGCCATTAAATCTCTCGATTTGAAGGCGGGTATACACGGGATCGCTTTCAGCCGAAGAAAAATGGGTATAAATTCCAGACAACATTGCCCCCCGGCTTTCCGAGAGGAACTCGACGACTTCAGCGGCGTTTTGGGGACTGACCCCGACACGTCCCATTCCGGTATCTATTTTAAGATGAGCCGATAAGCGCCTTTTTATTTTTAACCCTGCTTCGGATAATCGGCGCGCCCCCTCCAGACTTGAGACCGTCGGAATTAAATTTAAGCGCGCGGCTTCCAAGAAACTATCAAAAGGATAAAGGCTTCCCAAAATCAAAACCGGAGTCTTAACCCCCGCCCGCCGAATCGCCGCGCCTTCTTCAATGGAAGAAACTCCTAAAAAATCGGCGGAAGAATGCCCCTCTAACTTCAGCCGCTGGGCTTCTCTCGCCAAGGTCTTTGCGCCATGGCCGTATCCGTTGGCCTTGACCACAAACAAAATTTTGACCCGTGGAGAAAGTTTTTCGCGCAGGCTCTTAAAATTCTCTTTTAGGTTAGAGAGATTGACTTCAGCCCAGATAGGCCGAAACAAACGCGGAGAAACGGAAAAAGATAAAGGAGTCAATCAAATTGAGCCTGAAAGGGCGCTGGTTCTTCCACGTCCGCGCGAGAATCCGCGTCAACAAATCGAGTATATTGGCGCAAAAACATCACGTTGACAATTCCCGTGGGACCTTGGCGCTGCTTTGAAATAATGATCTCCGCTTTTTTATCATCCACCGAGGGGTCGTTTTGTTTATAGTAAGCCTCGCGGTAAATAAAAGCCACTAAATCCGCGTCTTGTTCCAAAGCTCCGCTTTCCCTTAAATCCGAAAGTTGCGGGCGGCTGTCCGAACGACCTTTCTCCTCGGGGCGGCGAGACAGCTGGGACAAGGCAATCACCGGAATATTCAAATCGCGAGCCAAATACTTAAGTCCGCGGGAAATTTCAGAAACTTCTTGTTGGCGACTCTCCATTCTCGAAGAACTGCCGCGCATCAATTGGAGGTAGTCAAGAATGATTAAATCCAAAGATTTCCCTTTTCGGCGCAAATCAACGGCCAATTGTCGCGCCATCGAGCGAACGTTTAAAACGGAAAGGCCCGGAGTATCCACCACATAAAGAGGCGACTCGGAAAAACGCGCGGCGGCGTTGGTTAAATCCGTCCATTTCTCTCTTGGAAAAAACCCCGTTTTTACCTTTTGGAGATCGACTCCCGCTTCCGCTGCAATCATCCGCTCCATAATCGCGTGTTTGGACATTTCCATCGAAAAGAAAAGAACCGATTTGGGTTCTTTGGATAAAACGACGTTAGAGGCGATATTAAGAGCCAAAGCCGTTTTACCCTGGCTGGGGCGAGCCGCGATCAGAATAAGATCTGATTTCTGAAAACCCGTCGTCAAGCGATCAAAATCTCTAAGCCCGGATGAAATGCCAGTCACAGCCGCCTTTCTCTTATGCGCCGCTTCAATCTGGGCGATGACTTCGTGCGTCAATTCCTCAACGGTAGCGATTCCACGAGAAACCTGTTTTTCAGAAACCCGCAACACCGCCTCTTGGGCTTCATCTAATATATGCGAGGGATCTTTCGCTTCTTGATAACATTCCGCCACAACCCCGGTCGCGACTGAAATTAATTCCCTAAGGATGGATTTATTTTTGACGATGCGAGCGTAATAATCGACATGGGCGGCAGTGGCGACCTTATGCACCAACGCGGTCAGGCCCGCCATTCCGCCGATCTCGTCTAAAAACTTGGATTTCTTTAATTCTGCGGCGACGGTCACCACATCCACCGCTTCTCCGCGTTCATAGATGGCCGCCATAGCGGAAAAGATGCGCCGATGAGTTTCTTGGTAAAAATCTCTCTCGGAAAGGGCGTCCAAAGCTTTTTCAACCGCGTTGCGCTCAATGAGCATTGAGCCCAAAACGGCGGCTTCGGCTTCTATATTTTGAGGCGGAAGGCTCACGTCAAGTTGCGCCATAGTAGAAAAATAGTCCGAACGGCTTCAACGAATCAAGGGCAAGCCCTTGGATGTTATAGAGATTACTCTCGCGCGGTGACGGTCACCTTGATTTTCGCCGTAACGTCAGACAAAAGCCTCAAGGGGACTTCATATGAGCCTACCGCTTTAAACGGAGAATCAATCATTACGGACTCTTTTTTAATGGAGTAGCCGCAAGTTTTAAGGCTCTTAACGATTTCCGTTTTCCCGACGGAACCGAAAAGACGGCCCTCGGGACTGGCGGGATGGGAGAAAGAAAGGCTGACCTCGGATAATTTTTGCGCCAAGGATTTGGATTCTTCAAGCTTCGCGGCGAAAATCTTCTCGCGCTTAGCATGCCCCTTTTCCCATCCTTTCAGGGCGGATTCAGTCGCCTCGACGGCCAAAGCTCTGGGGAAAAGATAATTGCGGGCATATCCAATTGAAACCTGCTTCACCTCGCCCGCGCGTCCTAAATGCAAAATATCGCCTTTCAATATCACTTTCATATTTATTCTCTCGCTTTTTATTTTACCACGTACGGAAGCAAGGAAAGATTTCTCGCGCGCTTAATCATTCGGGAAAGAACCCTCTGATGAGAAGCGCAGGTGCCGGTAATACGGCTGGAAAGAATCTTTCCGGTATCAGACATAAATGTTCTTAGCAACTGGATTTGTTTATAATCGATTTCATGGGCGTTTTCCGCACAAAAACGGCAAACCTTTTTCTTCGCGGGATAAGGAGTCCGGCGGCGAAAGGAGTCGGAACGGCGCGCTGGCGCGGCAGCCTCTCCGGCGGCTTCCACCGCGGGAATGGCTTTATCTCCGGACACTTCTTCAGATTTCACGGCTTCATTAGGCATCATTAGAAAGGAACCTCCTCATCTTCGGACACATCTTCGGGAACGGCGTCGGCAGACGGAACGCCGTCTTTCGCCGGAACATCGCCCGAAGGCGCGCCTTCCGCTTTTTCCAAAACTTGAACGCGGCGGGCCTCCACCTCAATCATGCTGCGTTTGGCCCCCCCGCTGTTTTTATCCTCGTATTCGTAACTCCGCAAGCGGCCTTCCACAGAAACCGGAGAGCCCTTGCGCAGTCTCTTGCCGCAACTTTCCGCCGCCTGGCGCCAAGTCACGATATTAATGAAAGCGGCATCGTCTTTCCATTCGCCGCTGACCGTATCCTTGTAGCGCCGAGAAACCGCTATGCGAAAGCGACAATTGGCGATTCCTTTAGGAGTATAGCGAAGCTCGGGATCCTTGGTCAGGCGTCCAATCAAAAAGACCTGATTCTGTTCAGGCAGGCGAAGATTGCTCATGCAGCCGGGGCTTTCGCGGGAACGACGTGGGACTCGCGGGAATCGCGCACGCGAACTTTCTTTTCGCGCAACCTTTTCTCGCGCATCAAAGTCGTCATTTCCCTGATCACTCGCTCATCCAAGCGAAAATCCTGAGATATTTTTTTAAATAAAGGCGGCAAAGCCTTGTATTTAAGACAGGCATAAATGCCTTCGCGAGTCTTTCCAATCGGATGGGACAACTTTCTTCTTCCCCAGGTTTCAAAGCTCACGACCTCTCCGCCCTCTTTGGCAATCGTCTGCCGGGTTTTATCCACAAAGCCGGCCAATTCCGCCTCTGAAAGGGTCGGAGCAAGAACAAACACTGTTTCGTAGTTAGCCATATTGATTTTAATATAGCAAAATGAAATCCTATTCGTCCAGAGAAATTTACAAACTCGTAGAAAGCATGGTAAACTGAATCTCTGACTATGTGGAGACTAATCAAAGCGGCGTTTTTGCTTACGGTCCTCATTGCCTGGAGCTTCGCGCAAGCTTCGGCCCATATTTCCGTTTCCCCGCCTCCGGCCTGGAGCGAAGCGAGCGCGCAAAAAGCCTCATCTGACACCGTGGCTTTTTTTACCGGGCCGTCCGGAAGTTCCTTCATTATGACGCGGCTCAAACCCCTGGATTCTCAAAGCCGCCCCGCCGTTCTTTCTTTTCTAACCGACGTTCTCAGCTCGCTGCAAAAAAAAACCGGCATCCCAATGACTCCGGCAACGCGGCTTAAAGAGTCTCATTTTAATAATGGAATCGCCGCTCTTTCTCTCAAAGTCAAAGCTGGCGATAAACCGCGCCTGATTCTCTCGCTGATTACTGATGGAAATAAAAACTATCTATCCCTCATCAACAGCGCCATTCCGGATTTAACTCTCCAATCGCTTCTAAGCTCGATAAGAACTTCCCGCTCTGAAACCCCTCGCCCCTCCCAAACCATCAGCACCGACGGACAGCTTTTGTTTCGGATTCCAGACGACTTTCATCTTGCAACTCTCTCTGACGCGGATAAAAATAGCGGAGTCGTTTTTTCCGTCTCGGGTCTAGATTCAAATCTAATCATCAAGAAAGTCTCTCCCCAAGAAACGTTCAACCCCCAAGAGGCCTCAAAACTCCTTAAAGAAAAGTTTGAATCCCTGTCCTCCATCGACCGCTGGCTCATTTCTCCGGAAAAAACTCTGAGCACTCCCGCAGGGCCTGAATTGATTTATCTTTCCGCCGGGGTCAAGGGAGAAGGGGCTCTTAACGCCAAGGCCTTGGGTTATATGCCGTGGTGCTACTGGGCTTACATGTTCACGGCCGAAGGGCCTCGAAGCGAGGAATTGATCACCTCCGTTTTTAAGAACCTCAGTCCCGGTCCGTCCGTCATTGAAAGGCTGCTTGAACAAACGCCTAAACTCAAAGCCTCTAAAAACTCCTCTCCTTATAAAATAGAACTCGGGCTGACAATGGTCTTGACTCTTTTCGCCGCCTATCTGACAATTCGCTCGCGGAAACAAAAAAGGCGCGGCTAAAACGCGCGCAATGCCATCTCGATATCTTTGAGGATGTCGGAATAGTTCTCAACCCCGACGGAGAGGCGAATCATATTTTCCCCAATTCCCAAGCGCTGCCGAAGATTCGGCCCTAAATCGACATGGGTCATCGTCGCCGGGTGCTGGGCTAAGGACTCTGTCCCGCCGAGGCTAACGGCAAGCTTAATGAGCTTCAAAGCGTCCAAAAATTTAAACGCCTGTCTTCTGCCGCCCTTAATATCAAAAGAAATCATCGAACCCGGCCCCAGGCAATGAGAAGCATAGAGACGTCCTTGTGGGGTGTCGGCTGGCAATAAACTTGGATAATAGACGCGCTCGATTCGAGGATGCTTTAAAAGGCGTTCCGCAATGCGAGAAGCGTTTTGAGCTTGTTCGGTCATCCTCATTTTAAGCGTCTCCAAACTTCTCAGTAAAAGCCAACCAGTCCAGGCATCCGCCATGCACCCCAAAAACGCGCGCAAGCTTCGCACCCGTTCAAGCAAATCTCTTTTTCCAAGGCAGACTCCGGCGATCAAATCGCTATGACCGCCTAAAAATTTGGTCGCGGAATAGAGAACCAAATCCGCCCCCAAAGAAAGCGGTTTTTGCCATAAGGGCCCCATAAAGGTGTTATCGACGGCGACAACGACCTTTCTTTTTGAACTTGAGCATTCGGCCGCGAACTTAGCGCAGGCGGCGATGTCCACTAAATCGTTGGTGGGGTTAGCCGGGGTTTCAACAAAAATCATGCTCAATTTCTTTTTGCCGCCAGCGCGGTTTAATTTTTCAATGACAGATGAAGGCCCCAAGGCCGCGGGAAAAGAAATAGGCTTAATCGAAAAGCGCGGCAAAATTTTCTCAAAAAAATGAGCCGTTCCCCCGTAAAGAGGCTCACTGTATAAAATGATATCCCCCGGAGAGCAAAGCTCAAAAACAGTCGTGGTAATGGCCGCCATCCCGCTGGAAAAAACCGCAGCGGAATCGGCCTCGTCCCAAAGGCAAAGCCTGGACTCTAAAATTTCGAGATCGGGATTATTGATGCGGCTGTAAATCAACCCCGGGCTTTCTTTTGATTTCTTCGGGCGCAAGCCATATGCCAGCTCAAAAAAAGATTGCCCCGATTTGGCGTTTTTAAAGACAAAAGTCGAGGTCTGGAAAATCGGGCATTTTAAAGCGCCCTCGGACCACTCGGGCTGGTAGCCATGCGTCATCATCAAACTTTCCGGATATCTTATTTTTTTCATTGGCATACCTCTCTTTATTCTATTTCAACGCGGTCCTGTTTGTCCAATTCTCATTTTTGATAGGATAAGTCTATGTCCACGGAATTAGGCGACGTCTCTTCGGCAAAAAAAATACAAGAGGCCAAAGAGGCTATTGTCTCGGAAATTTCAAAGGCTATTATCGGCCAAACGGAAGCCATCGAGCAAGTTCTGATCTCCCTTTTTGCCCGCGGGCATTGTTTGATCATGGGGGTTCCAGGATTAGCGAAAACCTTGCTCATTTCAAGCCTCGCCCAGGTTCTTGATCTCAAATTTTCCCGGATACAATTTACTCCGGATTTGATGCCTTCGGACGTGACAGGCTCGGAAATTTTGCAAGAAGATCCGGTCAGCCGCCAGCGTTCGTTTCGATTCATGCCCGGCCCTATTTTCGCGAATATGATTCTAGCCGATGAAATCAACCGCACTCCCCCCAAGACACAGGCCTCGGTCCTGGAAGCTATGCAGGAATTTCAAGTCACCGTCGCGGGCTCAACCCGTGCGCTGCCGCTTCCGTTTTTTGTCATGGCCACTGAAAACCCTATCGAACAAGAAGGAACCTATCCTCTTCCCGAAGCGCAGCTTGACCGCTTTTTTTTACAAATCAAGATGGGATATCCCAGCGAAGAAGAAGAAAGACTGATTATCGCTAAAACCACCGGCTACCATGCTACTTCTCTTAACAAGGTCCTTTCCGCTCAAGAGGTCTTAAATTATCAAACGTTGGTTCGCAAAGTTCCCCTTTCGGATTCCGCCGCGCGGCTTGCCGTCGGCATCGTCCGCCAAACTCGTCCCGAAGATTCCGCCGCGCCCGATTTCATCAAAAAGTGGATATTGTGGGGAGCCGGCCCCAGGGCCGGGCAAGCGTTGGTTCTGGGAGCCAAGGCCCGCGCCGTTCTTTCCGGTCGGCTTGCCGCTACCGAAGAGGATGTCAAGGCCGTTTCCCATCCCGTCTTGCGCCATCGTCTGATACTCAATTTCCAAGCGGAAGCCGATGGAGTTCGCTCAGACGATATCATCTCGCGCTTAATCCATTGAACCTTTAGAATCTCTCAAAACAAGATGAGATACTTGGACGCTATCACCATTGCCCAGCTCAAAGGGCTGCGGCTATTTCCTAAAAACTTAACCCATTCCAGCGAAGCGGCGGGCGCACACAAAAACCCAACGCGAGGATTTTCAAGAGATTTTTTTCAGCACCGCCCCTATGTCCCCGGGGACGACCCAAGAACCCTGGACTGGAAAGTTTACGCGCGGCTTGATCGTTTTTATGTTCGGGAGTTCGAATCCGAGAATCTCTTTAGCAGTCAAATCATCGTGGATCAATCTCGTTCAATGTCTTTCTATTCAGCTCCTAATCCCCCCAAATGGGATTACGCCTGCCGACTGGCAATGGCGATTGCATGGCTAGGTCTCTCGCAAGGCGACGCGGTCGGACTTACCTCGGTCTCCGAGCGCGCCGAAATTGAAATTCCGCCCCGCCCCGGCTTTCAGCGTTTGGAGATTTTAGACCAACGCTTATCTGACAACGCTCCCCATGGATATTTCTCTCCGGCAACCGTTCTGCCATCGGTCGTCTCTCGAATCAAAAAACGCTCACTCATCATTTTTATTAGCGACCTCATGGGAGATACCGACCAATTTATCAGGGGAATCATATCCCTTAAAACCGGAAGAAATGAGGTCGCGGTTTTTCACGTCCTTGACCCGCGAGAAAGAGACCTAGGTTTTGAAGCTCCCGTTGTTTTCCATGATCTGGAAGAAGAAAACGAGATAGCGGTCGGGGATCAGGAATTTCACCACAAATACGCGGAAGAATTCGACAAACAAATGAAAACCTATCAAGGCGCTCTCCACCAAAATCAAATTTCCCACCACCTTTTTCCCACCGATAGGCCTCTGGAAGAATCCCTTGGGCGATTTTTGAGGAAAAACGCCGGAAAATGAGCTTTCTTTCTCCGCTCATCTTGTGGGCTCTGCCCGCCGCTTTAATCCCATGGCTCATCAATATATGGATACGAAAGACCGGACGCAAAATAGAATTTAGCAATCTCTATCTAATTCGGAAAATAAAATCCCAGACCCTGTCTCAATCAAATCTCAGAAATTCAATTTTGACTCTTCTTCGCTGCGCGATTATTTTCTTGTTGATTTTTTCCTACGCCGGCCCCATCAAATACGGAAGCGCGACCAAGAAAACCCGCATTGATCTGGCGATCTTAATTGACGAGTCTTACTCCATGGGATATCTTGAGGGCGGAAAAACGCGCTTTTATTGGCTGATGAAATCCCTGCCAAGTCTTCTTAAACAAATGAAGCCGCAAGACCGAACGCTTTTAATCCCTTTTTCCGAAACGATCGCGGTTCCGGTGAAAGCTCTCTCGTGGGCCTCCCCGGAGACCAGTCTTAAGAATTTAAGTTCGCTGCATCTGGGATATGGAACTACCAATTTTAATTTTCCGCTTCAAAAACTCAAAAATTTATGGCCCGACTCCGATGAGGAGAAACACATTGTTTTAGTTCTCTCTGACGGCGCCAAGCACGGCTTTCTTGGCCCCGAAGAGAAATTAAGCCGAAGTTTTGGAATCAACTGGGGCGCCAAAGAAGAAAACGCGTATGTCGACTCCGTAAAAATTTCAAAACCCTTCGATCCGAAACATCCGGCCCTAACTCTTTTGATCCATAGCCGCAAGCCCAATACCCCCGCCATAACTACTTTGTCAGGCAAGCGATCTCAAATCTCAATTCCTGGAAGCAGTGGAATTGTCGCCCACGCCTTGCCGCTTCCGCAAGAAAATTTAGAAACACCCATCGTTGGAAAAGTCTCCCTCAGAAAAGATTCTCTGCCCATTGACGACTCTTTTTTCTTTTCGTTTGCCCCGCCGCGCCCTGCCTCAATTCTATGCCTTTACTCGGAGCCTTCATTTTTAGAGCCCCCGCATGCCGGATACTTCCTTAAAAAAATTCTCAAGTTCTCGGCGCGCGGATTTTTACCTTACCAGATTTCGTTTCAAGAAGCGGGGCCGGAAGCTTTTTCTAATTTAAGCTCCTACCAAGCGGTGATTCTGACGCGCCCTGGCATTATTTCCAAAGCGGAAACGCGAAAACTTCAGGAATTTCTAAGACAAGGAAAGGGTCTATGGATTATGCCGTCCAGCGGATCATCTTTCAAAAATTTCTCTTCCCTGGATTCTTTTCTCCCCTCTGGGATCGGCCCCGTCGTTAAAGGCGAATCAGCGGGAATCAAGGTTCCAAAATCCATCTTCGATCAAAAATGGCGCGGACTTGATTTGTCCCAGATTGATATTGCGCAATATCATCTCTTGGGAAGGAAAGCTGACGGACAGGTCATGATCAAGTCTCCACAGGGATATCCGCTTTTAATCTGCTCTAAAAACCACCCTGTCTGCGTCTCTGCTTTTTCTCTTGGAATCGAAGATTCAAATCTTGCCGCACAACCGGCTCTCTTCGCTTTTTTGCGCTTGGTATTTGAAAAAGTCGCGGGCCCGATTCAGACGCCGGCATCTTATCAATTAAGCGTCGGCGACCCTATCAAGAAGAAATGGGGCAAAGACTCGGCCGCCCCTGAAAGCGTCCTTCTCAGAACTCCCAACGGAAAAAAAATTAAACTTCATGTCAAAAACCGTTCTATCTTTTTTCCAGAAACGAACATGCCTGGAATTTACGAACTCGACGCTGGAAATCGCCAGCGTTTTTTTTATGCCGTCAATGTGAGCCGAAAATCAAAGGAAAGCGATCTGACGCCGGAAAAGAATCCCCCCTGGAAACTTTTAGGCGTTCACTCTTGGCCGGAAGAATTTCTAAGGGATTTAAAAGGTCAAAACGAACGCCCCTTAATCCTATTCTTGGTTTTGGTGTTTTTTTGCGCGGAAATGCTCTTATCCTCAAGAAAAAAGAAAAGCTCCGCCTCCAAGACCGAGTTCTCCTTGAAAAAAGTTTTTCCGTTTCTTTTCCTTTTTTTATTTTGGAATCCCTTGAGAGCCGCGGCCGAAGACTCCGACCCCTTTGTTTGGGCGCAGATCAAAATCGGCCCCAATTGGGACCCTTATCCCAACGCCTACCATTCGATTCTTTCGTTTGTCTCGCAACTGACCAGCATCGCAGTCTCGCCCAAAAGAAGAATTCTCTCTTTAGAAGACCCCAAACTCTTTTTATCCCCAATGGTCATCCTCGCCGGGGAAGAAGCTCCGCGGAATCTCACGCCCAAAGAAATCCACACCCTTTCCGCCTATATCCGCGCCGGAGGAATTCTCTGGATTGAAAATGACTCGGGGGTCACCGGCGGAGCCTTTGAGGAGTGGACGAAGTCGACTCTCTCTCAGGTCTTTCCTCAACTTTCATTGCGGCCAGTCAAGCCTGACAGCATTCTTTTTAAGACCTTTTTCTTGATGCGGGAAGCCGGAGGTCTCCGCTCGGAGAATCCAGGGCTTGAAGAATTAGACTATAACGGCCGGATTGCCGTAATCTACGACCGCAACGATTTACTGGGAGTTTGGGAAGAAGACGCGCTAGGTCACCCTCTTTATCCCGCCATTCCTGGAGGCCAGCGGCAAAGAGAATTGGGGCAACGCCTAACGCTCAATATTATTCTTTATGCCTTAACCGGAGATTATAAGGCCGATGCGGTCCATCAACCCTACTTGATTGAAAAAATGCGCTCGGGAATTCCCTGATGAATTCATTTTCTCTGATTTGGC
>JAJZJF010000001.1 GCA_021810245.1 bacterium | reverse complement strand
TAGCGCGCGACACGCCCGTGGCCTTCGGGAAGAGGTTTTTGTCGATTATCGGAGTAGTCAAAAGCGCAGATGAAAACCGAACGGGCCTGGGGCCACCAACGGCGAATGTCTGACCTAGTCTGAGGATCTTTGGCCATGTAATCCATCGCGGCATGGTAGGATTTAGAAATCCATTCCTGATAGAATTTTGCCTCGGGAAATGCCGCCGCTGATGAAATTCCAACCCTGTCGGCCCCGAGTTCAAGCGCGCGTTCCTTTAAGGCTTGGGCAATTTGAGCGGCGTTTATAGAGCGGGCTCTGCTTTGATAATTTTAAATCTTCGGGGGCCTGCCGGTAGTGTGATGGTCACGGTTTCTCCGACTTTTTTGCCCAGAAGCCCTTGCGCAATTGGGGCGTAGACGGAAATCTTTCCTTCAGTAGGATCGGACTCGTCTTCGCCGACCAACATATAGACCGATTCATCTCCCGATTCGTTTTGTATCGTGACGCGGCTGCCGATGGAAACGACGCCCTTGGGAACGTCGAGATCATCGATGATTTTCGCGCTTTCGAGCTTATCTTGTATTTTCGCGATTCGGCCCATCACCTCGCCCAGTTTTTCCTTGGCGCTGTGATATTCCGCATTTTCTTTTAGATCGCCTTTTTCCCGAGCTTCGGCGATGTCTTGAGACAATTGATTCTTCATTTTTTTGAGCGGCTCAAGATCGGTGACGAGTTTCTCATAGCCGGCTCGCGTTAGGAATGTTTCTTTCATAATAGTATTATAAGAAAATCAATATGAGATTTTCTCTTAGCGTTGTTGATTACGCGGTCATTCTTCTTTATTTCGCGGCTAATTTGGCGGTCGGCTTCTGGTTTTATAGGAAAAATCAAAATACCTCGGAGATGGCGGATTACCTGTTGGCGGGCCGCGGCCTTAGCCTTCCCGTTTTTGTCGCGGCCTTGGTTTCCAGTTGGTATGGCGGAGTTTTGGGAGTGGGAGAGTTTTCTTACCGGTATGGCCTTCTCAACTGGGTGGTCTTGGGTTTTCCCTATTACATTTTCGCCCTTATCTACGCTTATTTTCTGGCTCCCAAAATTGCCAGTTCCGGCGCCTTGACCTTGCCGGATCTTTTAGAAAAATTTTACGGCCCTGGGGCCTCCGGCATTGGGGCGGCCCTTTTACTTTTGCTTGTTTCCCCGGCTCCCTATATTCTCATGATATGGGTCCTCGTTAAATCGCTGGCCGGAATTTCTCTGTGGGCTTCTTTTTCGATCGCGATGATTTCGGCGACCGCCTTTCTTTTCGTCGGTGGATTTCGCTCGGATGTTCGGGCGGATGTCTTGCATTTTATTTTAATGTACAGCGGCTTGATTGTTTTGCCCTTAGCCGCCTATCACGCTTGGGGCGGGCTTTCCTTTCTTCGCGCGCATCTCCCCAAAACGCATTTAGAGTGGAGCGGAGGCAAAAGCCTGGGTTATATCGGCTCTTGGTGGTTTTTGGGTTTGTGGACATTGGTTGAGCCGACGTTTTATCAAAAATGCCTGGCGGCCAAAAGCCCGGAAGTGGCGCGTCGCGGAATTGTCGTCAGCGTTTTATTCTGGATCCTATTTGATTTTATTACTACGGTCGCCGGACTCTATGCCCGCGCCATTTTGCCGAACTTAAAGGACCCGGTTTTATCCTATCCGGCTTTAGCCGACAGAATTCTTCCGCCGCTATGGAAAGGGTTTTTCTATGTGGGGATGTTGGGCGCGATTTTCGCGGCTTTTAGTTCTCTGGCCTTTTTGTTCGCCTCGACTCTCGGGAAAGATATTGTCTGGAAATTTTTTAAGCTCCCCGGCTTGTCTGAGACCCGCCACGTTCAATTAGGACTAATTTTGGGCTTAATTTTAGGGACGGCGGTTGCCGTTGTTTTGCCTTCGGTTGTCGATATCTGGTATACGCTTAGCTCCATTGCGGTCGCCGGGCTTTTATTTCCGCTCTGTTTGGGATATTTCCCCTCTTTAAAACCCCTTTCGGAAGACGTAAGCAAGATTATGATTGGCGGAAGCGGGGTTTCCGCTATTTGGACCTTGCTTAAACAGCCTCTAGGCTGGGCGCCTATTTATCCAGGGCTCATGGTGGCCTGCTCGTTTTACCTTTATTCAATTTTTAAAAAACGGATGTCATATGGGCCAAATTAATTTCCCCGCTGGAAAACTTCCGCCTGTGTTTTTATCACGGATGCTTAAAAAATTCCGCGTTTCCGATCCCCAAGTTTTGATTGGGCCAGCGCTGGGCGAAGACGCGGCTGTTTTGAAAATTGGGAGGAAGATGATAGCGGTAGCCGTTGACCCGGTCACTTTCTTGTCCAAAGAAGCCGGCTTTTATGCGGTGGCCGTCAATGCCAATGATATCGCGACTCGCGGGGCCAGGCCGCGCTGGTTTCTCTGCTCAGCTCTTTTTCCTGAAAAGCAATCTTCTCCATCAATGATTGAAAAAATCTTTTCCGAGGTTGAGCGCTCTTGCCGCCTCTTTGGGGTTTCTTCTATCGGCGGCCATACCGAAATTACCTCCTCTGTCACGCGTCCAGTTTTGACCGGAATCATGTTGGGAGAGGTTTTTGGGAAAAAAGCTCTGTCGACTTCGGGAGTTTGCCCGGGAGACGACATTATTTTAACGAAGAGCGCGGCGTTAGAGGCGGCTTCCGTCATCGCCCGAGAAAAAAAATTGCGGGTTCGGGCCAAATTTGGGGCGGCTTTTACCCGCCAGTGCGAGAAACTAATCGAAAATATAGGAGTAGTCAAAGAGGCCTTGGCCGCTTATCAGGTCGGAAATGTGCATGCCATGCATGACCCCACCGAAGGCGGCTTATCTTCCGGGCTTTATGAAATGGCCGAGGCCTCTCAAGTGCGCATTGAAATTGAAGAGGAAAAAATTCCTGTTTTAGAATGCGTCCGGCGCTTATTGGATTTCTATGGACTCAATGTCTTGGGGGCTTTGTCTTCAGGCGCTCTTTTGATCGCTTTACCTTCGCAATCATCCGGTAAAATTGTGGCCAAGCTTTCGCGTCTTAAAATTCCGGCGGTTGTTATCGGAAGGGCTTTCCGCGGAAAAGGAGTTCTATTAAAAAATGGGAAAAGACAAAAAGAGTTTCCGCGTTTTTCTCGCGATGAAATCGCGAGGTTTTTATGAGGAAGATTTTTTTGGCCCTTATCTTGGGTTTGTGGGTTGTTCAAACGGCAAGGGCCGCTGCTTTTTTGGCGGTTCACCCTAGTTCCCACACAGCGACAGGAGTTTACAACAGCGATTTAGCGCGCGCGGGAAACCGAATTTTTATCGAACCCTTGGTGGTTAAAGACGCGGATGTGGACAATCAACTGACCTTATCTCCCTCTTTGAGCCCGGCCTATGGCGGAGCCAATATTTTTCAAACTCCGATCACCCTTGAAAAGCGTTTGACGCACTCAATGAGCATCCGCTTTGAATCTCATTATGAGGATGTCGAAACCCCCGGCGGCGCGCATTCGGGCTTTCAGTATTTTGGAGTTCAGGGCAAATATATGTTTTATGAAAATGCCCCGCATGAGATCATGGCGACGGCCATTGTGCGGGCGACCACCCCGATGGGAGCCTCCCAAGCCGGGCAGGGAAATCCGCTGACGCTTTACGGATACCTGCTTTTTAACAAGGGGATGGGAGATATTCCGGTTTCCTGGATCCGCCCTTTTGCCATTCAGAGTGACATTGCCGGAATCACTCCTTTTGGAAATGGTCCCGAGCCCTTGTCTCCATATGTCGGGCTCTATGATTTTCAGGATTCATTCCGCTTTGACGGGGCTCTTGAATACAGCTTCCTTTATCTTCACGACGTGGTGGGCTGGAACGTTCCCAAGTTTTTAGATCAAATAGTTCCCGCGGTCGAGGCCCGGACCTTGGTTAATGAAAGTTCTAATGGCCATCAAGGCGCCACTGCCGGATATACCAGCTACGAGATTAATTATCAGACGGACTGGTATCAAATCGGCTTGGCCTATCAAGCTCCATATGGGGTTGATTCTTCTTTTATCGGGAAACGCGGAATGCTTTACATGACGTTTTTCTACGGGTGGATTCTCAAAAAAATGGGATATCATTCGACTCCGTTTTAAGCCGCGAACGCGTCAAGGAGGTTGGGAACATGAGATTTAAGGCCTTGTTTATTCCGTTAATTTTTCTCTGTTGGGACTGTACGGCCCAGAGCGCTTTGAACAAGTCTTTTGACCGGATGAATAATCGCGAAATTAACCAGACGATTTCAGAAATTCATAAAAATTATCCGCGGGTTTCCCAACGAATAGTTGAGATTAGCGCGCATTTTCTGGGGATCCCTTATCGCTTGGGGCCTTTGGGCGAAGGCTCCCGCGGGGAATTTGACCGCAAACCTCTTATTTCGTTTTCCGCGGTTGACTGCACGACCTTTGTCGAGGAAACGATGGCTTTATCTTTAGCGCGCGACCTCAATGAAGCCAAGGAAATTTTAAAGCGCATTCGTTATAAAGGCGGGGTCGTCTCTTATCAGACAAGAAATCATTTTCCTTCGGTCGATTGGATTCCCAATAATATTGCCGCTGGGTTTATCAAAGATATTACCGCCCGCATCGCCGGACCGGATGTCGAGGTGGCCTCAAAGTGGATATCAAAAGAAAAATGGTATCGGGAGAAAAAAATATCAGACATTACAGGCTTTCCAAAGATGTCGCCTGAGGAAAAAGAGAATTTGCTTCAAGCTTTGCGCGGACTCGGAGAATCAATGCCGGATGAAGAAGCTCAAATTCCCTATCTGCCAATCCGTGATTTCGAGGAGCGCTTGGCGCAAATTCCCTCAGGGACTATCGCCAATCTCGTTCGCGCCGATCGCTTAGATAAGCCGGTTTTGATTTCCCATCAAGTGTTTATCATCCAGAAGGGGGGAGAGACTTATATTCGCCACGCGGCTTTTGATAGCGTCGTTAAAGACGTTCCAGCCTTGGAATATTTTTCCAGATACGAAAGTTCCAAGTGGCCGCTCCTTGGAATTAATTTGGATGAAGTGGTTGATCCAAATAAGAGCCAAAATAAATAAATCTTTTCTTGGGCCTTGGGTAGGAGTAGTCCGTGACTTCGGAACCCGTGGCAATTTCGCGCAAGGGACGGCCAAATCTCTCTTTAAACGAGGAGCGCAAAACCTGTCCGGATGATTTTCGGCTTTCGATAAATCCATCTCCGCCGGTATATATCATGACATGGCTGATGCGTTTTTTATTTTTAGGATCGGTTAAGAAAATAAGATCGCCTGTTTTGAGTTCCGTGTTGTTAATTGGAAGGCTTTTGAGCTTTTGCGCGAAAGAATCCCTGGGGATGTCGATTCCAATGACCCGGTAGGCGAGGTTGACGAGCCCCGAGCAATCAACCCCGATGGAGAGGTCGGGTTGAACTCCGGATCTGCCGCCCCAGTAATAACTGGTTCCAAGAAAAAGTTCGGCGGTGCGGATAATTTCCGCTCGGCTCTGGGCGTCTATTGTATCCTGGGAAGGATAGAGAGCGCTGGAATCAATCTCGGCGGTTGTGTCGTCTGGAAGCTGAACAATGGAAAGGCTGCCGTTATTTCCAAGTTTCCTAAGCCTGGTGCCAACCGATAGGTTTAGAAATTCTTGGCCGCGGTGTAAAATGGCTTGCCTAATTCTGACCACCGAATTAGGGGTCGGGTTTAAGGCAAAGGAGATATCTTTAGCCTGAACCCAGCCTTGATATCCCTGCCAGCGGCCATTTCTAAAATCCATTTGTTCGTCAGCCGCGATCTCAACCCATTGGCCTTTGGCCTTTAAAATCGTTATTTTCTCGCCATAGAGGAGTTGCGAGAGGTGTTTTGGATCATCAAGCTTTACTTTCAGCTTGTTTAGTTTGGGCGTCGGCTGAGACATTAAATCCGAGACCGGGACTCCGATGATGGCCGAGAGGCCTTGAAGGGTACTGAGGAGATAAACCAATCCTCTTTTGTTAGTTCTCCAGGCTTTATCGAAAGAAGCTCTTGGATAGACTCGTCTAACGGAAGAAGCGTTAGGCGCGGCGGGATCATTGACGATGACGTCTCCCGTTTTTGTAAATCCGATGATCACAAGCAGGTGTCCCGCCGTTTTTTGAATGGGAGCGCGAGGCATTTCTCCGGCTTTAAAAGAAACGCTGGCGATGACGGGCCGCCCTTTTGCGATTTCTTTCTCGACTTCGCTTAAGTCGTTAAAGCGTGAAACATATGACAAAAGGCCCAAGGAGCCGGCAAAAGCGGTGTTAAACGTCCAATCTCCGAAATTAAGGGTTGTCTGATCCCGCACTGCTTCGGCGATTTTTGCGGTTTTAATGGGAATTTTCCAATAGTCAAGCGCCATTCCCAGGGAAGTGGGGCTGCAAACATTGCGCCGATATTTCTTTTCTTCCTGCATTTGAGAGCGGGCTTGAACCTTGAGCTCCCTGACCCAGGGGCCGGGCTTGAATGGAAGCGGTTTTTGGCGGTATCCTTCCGGGTTTGAGACGTTAACGGCGAGAAGTTTTAGAATCGTCGGTTTTTTAGGAGATGAGAATAAAACGCGGTATTGAAAAACGCGAGAGCTTTTTTTTAGTTTTAGAGTGTCGATATCGACAAAGGCGGTAGAAGATTTCTTTTCGCTTTTATGCGAGAAGAAAAGCGCTCCTTTTTGAGTTCCAAGAATAAACCAGGGCGTCCAGCGATTTCCTATTTGAACGCGCGCTTCCATCCGCAGAGAATTGTGGAGAGGCACAATTGCGTTCCATGAACCTATCAACTGATCGAAGGGAATCGGGGATGAAATAACCCGAGACAGAAAAACCGAAGAGCTGGCGCTGGTTTCAAAAAGGCCTTCTTCAAATGGAATGGGTTTGAGACCCGAGAGAACCGCGCCTTTCCAATCTAGCGGGGCTCGGCACAGATAGGTATAACTCATAGCCTTAGCGCGTGGCGCGAAGAGAAGCAAAAAAACGCCGACCCCCAAAAAGCCGACTCGCCTTTTTATAGAGATCAATCAAAAACTATTTGACCAACTTGTTAGTGGCTTTCCTGGGCGTATCGTTGGCCGGACGCGGCGTTGTTTTCGGATTGTTTTTAAAAGAAGGGGCTAATTCGGCGTTAACTTTGGCCCATTCTGGAGATTCGTCAACCGAGCCGACAATCGCCCCAATCGGACATTCTGGGAGGCAGACGCCGCAGTCAATGCAGACCTCTGGATCAATGATCATAAACGGCTGACCCTTGTAATCTCCCGGATGAATGCACTCAACCGGGCAGACATCGACGCATGAAGCGTACACTTCCCCTAAGCAGGCTTCGTTGATGACATGAGCCATTGAACTCTTCTCCCTGTTTGTTTGATAAGATTTAAAACGATGCGACGCTTTCATGTTAGCTCTTTTCTCTCTCGCTGTCAAGAAATAGCCCTTTGCGCTTTTTGGTTGATTTTTTGCCTTGTCTCGGCCTCTCAAGCGATCGGTTTTTCGGCGGACCTCTCAACGGGCTCAGCCTCGGGTTCCAAATCAGGAGCCGTGGATAGTTTTCTCGCGCACTTTTCGCGATTGCGTCCCACGGGGAGCATGTCCCTTGATTGGATTAATATTGGCCCCCGCTATCCCGGTTATGAAACGCAGGTTCAAGACGATGTTTATATGGGGGGAATGTACGCGGGTTTTAACGGGCCGATCGTCGATAGCGTTCCTATCGTAGCCGAGTGGCATATGCCAACAACTGGGCAGGGCTCCATTCAGCTCAATCAACTTAATTTCAGCTATCAGAAAATTCAGAATTGGGATTTTCAGCTTGGGAAATTCATCGTTCCATTCGGGCGTTATAACGAGCTTTATCGCCCGGAAGATTATCTGACGATTACGCAGCCGTTATCCATGGTTTCGCCGGAAAACCCCGGCTTTGTCGTTCGCGCTAACTCTCCAACTCCTCCGGTCAGTATTGGATATACCGACATCGGAGCGCGGACGAGTTTCTATCCTCCCATTAAAAACCCTCTGATTCCCGATGAGATCACTTTTTATGTGGTCAACGGCTTGGGGGAATCTAATAATCGCCTGCGCACTTTTCCAAACACCGGAAACCTTGGCGTTCCTCCCATTCCCGGCAATGGAACCAATATTGATTTTGGGCATCAGGACAATAATTTGGCCGACAACAATAATCAAAAATCGGTCGGCGCGCGCTTGGTCTGGGCATTGGGAGACTTGCGTTTTCCCTGGCCTTTTCCGGAAGGCGCTTCCGATTTAAAAGGCGTTACGATGGACCTGTCCGGGATGGATGGGCAGTACAACCTAGAGGGGAATTTAAACTATCAAATTTATTCAGTGGACTGGAGTTTCGATTATCTCGGGCTTAATTTTTCAGGACAAGGCATTTACAGTTACACTCAGTTTATAGCTCCGCTTGAATCCAATGGGAATTATCTTCAGGCTTCCGGTCCTCCCTGTTTGTCTGCGGGGACCTCCACTGGTTGTAATTCTCTATTGGGGGAAAGCGCGGAGGAAAATTACGGGTATTTCGTTCAGGCCTCGGCTCCTCTGATTCGCCATCCTAAATTCGGCAAAGACGTCATGGGCGTTCTGGTCTATAACCAAATGTATCGAAGGGGCCCGGTGGAAGACCTCTTGGATAATCAGACCTTAGACGATACCTTATATCCCTCCGTGACCGCGATTAATCCCGCAAACGGTTATGCGACTTCCGTCATGGATAAATATACCGCCGCGATTGATTGGCAGCTCAGCGATCATTTTTGGTTCAAGCTCGAATACTCTTATTGGAATTTGCACGGGATTGCGACCAGCGCTTATACCTATACGAGCGTGCCCGGCTACCGCTTAGACAATGTCTATCTGACGGGAACATCGATAGTCATGGCGTTTTGATACAATCGTGAAATGGTTGGATATTTCCTTTTAACTTTCGGGTCGCTTTTTGCGATCGTCGATCCTTTTGCCGCAATTCCAGCGTTTCTGGCGATGACGGAAAAATTAGATTCTCAAGATCGCCAGCACACCGCTCGAACGGCCTGCATCGTTTGTTGGCTGATTTTAACGGCCTTCGCCCTTTTGGGAAGCGAAATTTTTAGCCTTTTTGGAATTACCTTGGCCGCTTTTCAGGTTGCGGGCGGCTTGATTGTTCTTCTCTCCGCTTTAGACATGCTTCGCGCCAAGCGCTCTCCTTTACAAGAAACCGAAGAAGAAACCCGCGAGGGAATGGCGAAAGAAGACATCGCCATTACTCCACTGGCCGTTCCAATGTTGGCCGGCCCGGGGGCCATTACGACCGCGATTGTTTTGTCTGACCGCGCGCATGGCTGGGGGAGGCGGGGGATTCTTTATTTGACGATTGCCGCAGTCGCCGCCTTGTCTTATTTGATCTTGACTTTTTCCAGCTCCGGAGCCAAACGCCTGGGGCCAACTGTTCTCAATATCATTACGCGCTTAATGGGTCTTATGCTGGCCGCGATAGGGGTTCAGTTTATTCTAACGGCTTTAAAGATTCATTAGGATTTTTGGTCTCATTGCTGGCGATGACGGGCAAGGCTGGCTCCGCTTTTGGCTGGGATACTTCGGAACTTGAGGGAAGAGATTTTGGCGGCTTTCCGTATTCCTTGAAAATGGCCACAATTTCATCGTAATCAAGCTCATCGCGTTTGAGAAGTTCTTGCGCGAAACGCTCCAAAATTGTCGATTCCGTTTTTAGCGTCATTTCGACTTCTTCCATTGATTGTTGAAGGAGCCTTTGAGTCGCGGCGTTGAGGCGCTCTTTGAGAGCTTCGGATAATTGCTCTTTTGGGATGCGGGTGTAATCTCCGACAAATCCCTTTTCGCCCATTCCGTATCTCCAAACCATATTGTGGGCGATATTGGTCGCGTTTGAAAAATCCGACGCTACGCCGTCGGTCGTCACTCCGAATCTTAATTTTTCTGCGACATATCCCCCCAGGGCGACCTTGATATGGGCTTTGAGCGTGTTCATATCCGAACTAAAGAGTTCTTCTCTGGGAATGGAATGAACGACGCCCAAGATTCCTCCGCGCTGAATGATGGATGCCTTAAAGACGTCATTGGTTGGATGCGTCAAATAGAGAATAAGGAGGTGTCCCGCTTCGTGAAACGCGGTCATTTCTCTTTCACGAGGCGTCATGTTGAGGCGATGGGCGACGCCGAGTTCGATTCTTTCAATAGCTGCGGAAATATCTTTATAAGTGATGACTTCTCTCCGGTCTCTCGTTGCGATTAGGGCCGATTCTTTAAGGATATTTTCTATTTCTGCCGGGGTTTTATAAACCGCCTTTCTCGCCAAACGCGCGATATCAATGGCGGGATCAAGATTAATTTTTTTCGCGTAATATTCAAAAATTTCGGTCCGTTCCTGGAGATTTGGGCGTCCGATGGCAATCGTGCGGTCGAATCGTCCGGGGCGCAATAGCGCGGCGTCTAAGACCTCTTCTTGAGCGTTCATCGCTCCGATGACGACAATCGGGCTTCCGTCGTCATTGAGACCGTCCATTTCAACTAAAAGTTGATTGAGGGTTTGATTTCCTTCCTGGTTTCCGCCAAAGGCGTCAAGATAAACCCGAGAACGTCCTAGAACCTCCAATTCGTCGATAAAGATGATGCAGGCCCCGTAGGCCTTGGAAAATTGCCGGGCTTGTTTGAAAAGTTTTCTGACGCGGGCCGCCCCGACCCCAACAAAAACTTCGACAAATTCTGAACCGGAAGCCGACAAAAATGGGACTCCGGCTTCCGTCGCTATCGCCTTGGCCATCAGCGTTTTTCCGCATCCTGGAGGCCCGACCATGAGCATCCCATGTAGAATTTTTCCGCCGACTTTTTTTAGAACCGCGCGGTCCTTAATAAGTTGGACCATTTCCCAAGCGTCTTTTTTGGCCTCATTGAGGCCGATCACATCCGAAAACCGGACATTGACATGGCCCTCTTTGACCCGAGATTTTCTGAATTGGGCAAATCCCCCGCCGTATTGGAGTAAATAAAGAAACCCGACAAAGACGAGAGTTTGGATGATGCCCCAGGGCAGAGAGGCGATATTAATTCCAATGATATATTTGCGCACGCTTTCTTCCATTCCGGCCATGTACCAAATGGGGATGACAATGGATATAATTACTCCCGCGACGATCGCAAACCACAGCCAATTGCGTTGAAAAAAAAGCCAAATTCGAGCCTTAAGGCTTCCGTGTTTCCCCGGGCCGATCAACAGCATCAAAACAGATAGGAACGCGATGCTAACGGCGACTTCGATAATATAAGAGGCGATCATAGAAACTCCTTAGAATATATCAATATACTGACTCTCATTAAAATCAAGGTCCCATTCCCGGAAGGACAAATGGTATTGGACGGTCGCGGTGCGGCACATATTTTGTCACCTCGAAAGTGTATCCCGGGGATTGATACATCCAGGCGATGTCAATGGGTTGGGTTTTAACTTTGAGCGTGCAAACCTGCCAAAACTCAGTTGGCGTGCACTGAAAAGAAGCCCCTCCGTTGGATCCGGTCGGGGCCAAGCCTAAAAAACTCTGCGAGGGACTTCCGTATCCAAGATAGGAGCTCACTTTCTGTTGAATGTCGCTTTGAAGCCCGTTGTCCGAAAACACGGTTTCATTTCTGTGGGATTCAAGCTGCCATCGCCGCGCTCCGTAGTAGGATGCGATTTCCATTTTTTGAACTAAAATTAACATCGCGAATATTTTGGCGAAGACAAAAAGAAAAAACATGAAGATTGGAAACAGCAACACCGTTTCGGTCGTCGCCTGGCCTGAAAAAGGGGACAGTCCCCTTTTCTTCTTAAAAGCCAAAAAAGGGACAGTCCCCTTTTTCATGGGTATAGCCTCGTCTGAAAATGGGGCGTGGGATCGGGCCAGACCGAAGCCTCATCATTGGCTCCTGGCCACAAAGACACGGTGGCGTGGACCTGGGCCGGGCTCAGGGGGACATTAAAAGAATTCTGGGGCGGCGTCCAGCTAATCGAGGCCGGCCATCCAGGGTAAGGGCTTCCCTGTTCCGCTGATTCAATGACGCTGGGGTTGACGCTGGCCAATTGAAAAAGCCCGTCGCATCCGCTAATAGAACTGGTCATAGTGGTTCCGGGGGTGTTGTTGAATATTCCATATGGTTGATACATATTTCCCGGCATCAGTTTATTGGCATAGTAAAAAAGGGCGGGCACGCAGTGCATTTGGATGCCGCTCATAAAATTGACCGGAGGAAAACTAACCCCTTGGGCTTCGCTGAGGGCTTCTTGAGTGCCGAGATTGAGCCAATAGGATTTGGTGAAAAACTGATGTCCATTGGCCAGGCGTTGCAAAACCGAAAATTGCGCGGATTCAACCGAACCCAGGAGCTGATAGATTTGGACATAGAGATTCATGACCTCGGTGGCGTCCTGCCAATTGATATTCCAACAATTGGCGGTTTGTTCGCTGATGAGGGTTAGACATGGGGTCTGCTGACAGTTTTTCCCCTGAGAATCATTATGCGCATTAGAGGAATCAAAATTTGTCGGGGTGGGAGTATTGAGATTAGGGCCGCGGACAGAAGCAGGGTCGTAAGCAATTTTCCATGAGGCAGATCCCGGAGCTTCAGAATCGCTATAGGCGTAAGCGGGATCGCGGGGAAAGGCGCCTTCCGCGTAGAGAAGATCATCTAGAGCCAACGATCCTCCGGTCGCGTATTGATTGACGGCGGCATCGCAATTGCTTTTTCCCAGATTGGTTAATTGAGTCGAATGAAACCCCTCATAGAAAATGCGCATAGGGAAAGCCCCGTTGACGTAGGCCGTGCGATTGAGAAAATCGGAATAATTGGTCATTTCGACGAAGGCGGCGGAATCAATGGCGAATTGATGGCGTATTTTTTCTCGGGAGAGTTTCGCGGTCTCAAATATTAAATAGACAAAAAGCATTAAAGTCGGAAACATCAAAAGAGCCGGTATCAGAATTTGCCCTCGAGAAAGCCGCATACCCTTTTATAACCCCCAAACAGGAAATTTTCAAGTCCTAAATTGTTTCTTGGGCAAGGACTAAATCATCCAAAGGATGAAAATTAAAATGGCGAGGGCGCCTAGAGAAGAGGAGAGTAAAAAAAGAGAGGGATTGGAGGTTTTGGAAGGCGGGCTCATGGAATCAAGGGGCAAGGGGCGGCTCTCAGTCTGGACTTTTTCCTGACGGTTTTGCGGAACAGCTGGATTAGTTGGCGGGATTGCCGTCTCTTTTTGTGCCAGTGCAGTCTCTGCCCCGAGGGGAAATGAGTTCTTGGCCCTTCGAGTTTTTAGGCTTTTAGGCAGAGTTTTTTCGCTTTGATTCGACAGTCCTAAGCCTGGAGCCGCATTTTTCCCTGTTTGGGGAGGCGGATTGCTTTTTAAGGGAGGGAAATTGGGCGTGAGGCCGGGTCTCTTTTTGGGAATTTGAGTTCTGGGCGATTTTTTCTTGGCTTTGGATGCGGAAATAGGCTTTTGAAGATGAGAATTTATGGGAGTAGCGGCTTTTGGATTAAGAAGCGGAGGCTTTGAGTTTACCGGCTTTGGCGCGGCCGATTTTTTTGCCGCTGGGAGGACCGTGGGAGCATGTTGGATTTGGGGGGTAGATTTTTTGATTTTGGGCGCGGGAGCTTTTTTAAGTTTTGGAATTGGTTTGGGGGAAGGCTTAGGCGGGGTCGGAAGAGAAGCGGTTTTTGAATTGGAATTTTTTGGAGATTGATTTGAGCTGGGAGAAGAAGCGCCGCCTCCGCCACCACCACCTCCTCCACCACTACCGCTCCCACTCCCGCCTCCACCTGAGCCTGCGCCTGTTCCGCCTGAAATTCCGTTTTTTTTGTTTTTCTTCTTTTCGCCGGATGTTTTTCCCGAGCCTCCGCCAACAGTGATTGGCGTGGCGGAATTTTGAGCCGCGGGATCTTTCCAATGGGGCCAGTATTGATGGATCAAGAGAGTCTGTTCCTTGTCAAAACGGTTGAGGATCTTGATTTTCTTGGCGGCAGAAGTATTTTCTTGCGTTAAAGATTTGAGTATATCTTGGGGATATTTGGAACTTAGATTTTTGAGTAGAACTCGCATTTTTTTGCGCTGCGTCGGTTTTATCTTGGGAATAGGGGTGGGATATTTTTTTACGGTCTCTTTTTCCGTTTTTATTTCCGAAATCGAGCTCTTCCAAGGCCAGCAAGTGGGTTTCCAGCAGTTTGAGAGGGCGCGCAAAACCGCCGCGTGAGGCCAGATTTTTTTCTTTTCAATTCTGGAGACTTGCTCGTTGGCGCTTGAGCCCGGAGTCAAGATCGGAGCGGGGTTGGAGAGTTGGGGGAACGCGGCGGCCTTGAGATTGATTGGCGTTAAGAGACTGGCGCAAGTTCCCGATAAGAAAAGAAAGAGCGTTTTTGTCATGTCCAGTCAAAGCGTCTCTATTAATTATTACGTCGTCAATCGCGCGAAAGTTCGGGAGTTCGCGGGATTTTTATATTTCCCGCAAGCTT
Source organism: bacterium (assembly GCA_021810245.1). Taxonomy (GTDB): domain Bacteria; phylum Elusimicrobiota; class Elusimicrobia; order UBA1565; family UBA9628; genus JAKAQV01. The sequence continues at coordinate 55,470 of JAJZJF010000001.1, read as the reverse complement.
TTAATGATGATAGGCGCGTTGGGATTGCTGGGACCGGTGAGAAAAATATAAAGATTTTTCGCGCCGAGAACATAGGTCAGGGTTTTAGAGGCGGGAGCGTCAAAATCCACTTCTAAGCCCGGCATATTGGAGATGCTGAGAGCTTCCAAGTGAAAGGGCGAGCCGTTAGTTCTGGCTTTGGATTCGATGATGCGGCTGAGTTTATTAAAAGCTGACAAGTCGTTGGGAAAGGGATTGGGTAAGACCTTAAGCCGCAGAATTCCCAATTGCCCATAAAGGCTTCGGTCTAAAAAGGTGCTGGGATCGGTCCCTTTTTGGCAGAAAAATACGGTTTCTCGCCTTTTTGTTTTTTGGCCGATGATGGCTTCATACCCCTCGGGGATATGAAGGGTATAGCCAAAATGGCTGATGAAAACGGGTCTGGTCACCGGAACTCCCAAGGGCGGCCTTGTCGGCCTAAGAAAAACAAAAACAAGCGAAGAAAATAAGGCGACTCCTCCTAGAATCATTAAGAAGCGCCCAAAGCGCTGGCGGCTTTGAGCGCGCTTGGCCGCTTTTAGGGCGCTTTTAATTTCTTCTTCTGAAACGCCTTCCGACAATAATTGCGCCTTGAGTTCGGGAAATGGGAATTTCCCGAGGTTGGACTTTAAATAAAAGACGACTTCTTCTCGAATCATGGGGAGGGTAAAGAGCTTTTTTTGATCTTGTAATTGGCCATGATTTTGCCGGAAAGCTCCCACTCAACCCGGCGTTTTTCCAGGATTTGATCGAAAAGATTCTCTCCGGGAAGAGTTAAAAGCCCGTCTTTATCAAAAACTTTCCGGCCCTGGATGTCGGTGAGATTAAAGACTCGTTTGGGTTTTACATGATGTAATGAAAAATAAGCGATCGCTTTTTGAGAAAGGAAAAAAATGTATTTTTCAAAACCCGCTTTGTTAAGTTTAACCGGAGAATCGCTTTTTCCCCGTTCCTCAAAAGTAAAAGCTTTAATATTGCCCAGTTTTCGAGACAAAAAGTCTATCCCTCCGAGAGATTCCGCCTTTTTCATCCGCACGAGCGTTTCTAAATCTTCTTCCGTGTAATCCTCGGCGTCCGGGGCTATAATTTGTCTTTTTTTTAATTCCTCAATGACGCTAGGCGTTGCGGCTTGACTATTGGAAGGCGGCGCCGCGCAAACTAAGCGACGGGAAAAAAGCAATCCCAATGGGATTAGAAAAAAACTAATGAGAAGGGCGTTTAAAGTCCGATTAGGCTTTTGAAAGAATCCTTGGGACAACCACGCCCGTCTGAGATTGATATTTGCCTTTTCTGTCGGCATAGCTGGTTTCGCAGACCTCGTCTGACTCTAAAAATAAAAGCTGGGCGATGCCTTCTCCGGAATACACTTTGGCCGGAAGCGGAGTCGTGTTTGATATTTCAATCGTCAGATATCCCTCCCAGGTCGGCTCAAGAGGAGTGACATTGACGATGATTCCGCAGCGGGCAAAGGTGCTTTTCCCGAGGCAAATAGCCAGGACGTTTCTGGGAATTTTAAAGCGCTCAACCGAGCGCGCCAAGGCAAAAGAATTAGGCGGCACGATGCAGTCCGGGCCTTTGTAATCGACAAAGGATTTCGGATCAAAGTTCTTAGGATCGACAACGGCGCCAAAGACATTGGTAAAAATCTTATATTCATCGGCCAAGCGGATGTCGTATCCGTAGGAGGAAAGACCGTAGGATATTTTTCCTTCGCCCTGCTGCTTATCGACAAAAGGCTCAATCATTTTTGTCTCAAGGCACATCTTCCTAATCCAGCGGTCCGATTTCAGCATAATTTAATTCTCCTTAAATTTTAACTTCTTAACGCGATTTGGGCGGCTTTGTGTCCGCTTAAGACCGCGCTCTCAATGGTGGCTGGAAGGCCTGTTCGGGTCCAGTCGCCAGCGATTATCAGCCCGGGCGAAACCTCTCCGGGAAACGGCCGCATTTCTTCTAAGCCGGGTTTCGGAGAAGGCGTCGCGAAAGGCTCCTTGATCAGCCTCCAATGGATAATTTTAGCTTTTTTAAATTCGGGAAAAACCGTGAGCTCTTTTTTTGCGATTTCGAAAATTTCTTGCGGCTCTTTTTTGAGTTCAGCGTGGGCGGCGCTGATGACCAAGGCCAGATATTGGGTTTTTCCGGGAAGGCTCCAAATGAGGTTTTTATTGAACGCCCAATGAAATTGAGTATTGATGAGCCCGGTGGCTTGATTGGGAGTAATCGGCCTGTCCAACCATAAGGAAAGCCCGATAATCGGAGAAGTCGCAAACGACTCAAGTCCGGTTTTGAGGTAATCGGGAACATTGAGGCGCTTGAGATCCCAGGGCGGAAGCGTCAGTAAAATATGGAGCCCCTGAAATGTGCGCCCATCATCGCAAACTACCCCGCAGGCGCGTCCGTCTTGGTAGATAATCGAACTAATCTTTGAAGAATAGAGAACTAAACCTTGGCGCTTCTGAATATAATTTTCCGCTTGTTTGGCGTAAAGCGAACTTAATCCAACCTGGGAGTAGCCAAGCCTGGAGGCATTTTTAGGGGTCCCGCTTAAGATTTTTTCCAAGGCCTGTGCAAGCCCCAAGGCCGAGGCCGTCTGGGCGTTTTCATTGAGAATTCCGATTGCGAGAGGCTCCCATAATCTTTTTTGGATGGATAAGCTTTGGCCTAGCGATTCAAGCCATTGACGCACAGTCAGGCGTTCAATTTTCCCCGAATAATCGGGGTTAACTTTAAATTTTTTGATTTCTTGAAATACTTTTCCCGCCGAAATTTTTTCTTTAAGGGAAAGACCTTTGAGATTGAACACTCCCCAGGCAAAATCAATCGGGGCGGAAAATAGAGAAGGGGCCGAGAGATGGTCGCTTTTTCCGGAGGAATCTTTAAAATGGAGATTGATCTTTTCCTCAAAGCGCAAAAGCGGGCTTGAACCGATGCGGGCGAGAAATTGTCTGGTCTCGGCATAAGCTCCGATAAACAGGTGCTGTCCGTTGTCAATTTCGTGTCCAGTCTTAGAATCGATAAAAGAATAAGCCCTTCCCCCAAGGTGGGGCTTTTTTTCAAGGAGCAAAACTTTTTTGCCTTGCTCGGATAAGGCCGTCGCGGCGGAAAGGCCGGCAAAGCCTCCTCCAACGACTAGGACGTCAAAATCCATGGCAATAGAGCCAAGCCTTCAACGCCAATCGGAGTTTTTTTAGCGGAGAGAGAGTAGTCTTGGAGAAAAAAACTCGGAAATCCTTTCTTTTAATTTCATCTAAAATCCCTTCATAGACATGAGCCATAATTTCAGCCGGGAGTAGCGCGGGGCGATCTCTAAAGTCAAGGGCGACTCTTCCCTGCCGGTAAAATCCTTTTGTTTTTTGCCAGAGTCCTTGCATCAGGCGTTCAAAGGCTAAATTGTGTTCTCGCTTTAAGAGTTCCGCTCGGGTGTATCCCGCTTTTTCCATTTCGCTTTCGGGAATATAGATGCGTCCGAGGCTTAAGTCATCTCCGACATCCCTTAGAATATTGGTCATCTGAAAGGCGTAGCCGAAAGAATCTACAAACTCCCTCATTTTATCACGGGTTGTGTGTTGATAGCCGAAAATTTCGACCGAAAGCTGCCCTACCGAAACCGCGACCCCTCTCAGATAAGGTTCTAGATCAGAAAAAGTTTGATAATGGGTCTTGTTTAGATCCATTTCACATCCCCGGATCATTTCAAAAAAAGCTTCCTTGGAGAGGGGAAAATGTTTAAGGGCCTTTTCAATTTCGCGGGACACCGGGTGGGTTCCTTGGCCTTGAAAAATTTTCTCTATCTCATTTCGCCAAAAATCCAGCCCTTCTCTGGCTTCTTTTTCGGTTTTTTGGGTGTCATCAACTAAGTCATCGATGAGGCGGCAATAGGCGTAGACGGCAGACAAAGCCTGGCGCTGAACTGGAGAAAGAAAAAGAAAGCCTAAAAAGAAATTCGAGCTTTTTTCGGATTGAGGAAGCGTTTCTGCGGGCGAACTTGCGGGAGTCATTTTAAAACGGCGCGCAAAATAAGCGGAATCCATTCCCACTTGGTTAAAACGGGACGAGAGTGGAGGGTGTCATAATTTTGCTTTCTGATTTTGCGAAGAATTTGGCGCCCGCCTAATTCTGTTAGGCGAATTTCCCAGGACAGGGGCCAGGAAAGTTTTTTAGGAAGAGTTTTTCCTTCTTCAAATATTTGACAGACTCTCGCGACTTCAAATTTCATTAGATTGCGGAACCGTTCATTGACGACTCCCATTCTTAAATCCGCTTCCGAGTAGGAAAATCGGGCGAAATCTTCCTGCGGGATATAGATGCGCTCTTTTTTTAGATCGACCGAGATATCTTGCCAGAAATTGGCCAATTGAAGACCGGTGCAGATTGAGTCGGAGAGTTTAAAGAGCTCTTCTTGGTCATAGCCATGAATCATGAGAACGATCCGGCCTACGGGGTTGGCCGAACGCCGGCAGTAATCCAAGACCTCATCAAAATTTTGATAACGGTTTTTGACGGTGTCTTGCAAAAAAGCGTCCAACAAATCGTCAAAGGGCTGGAGGGGGAGATTGAGGGTTTTTAAAGTGTCTTTGAGGGCGATAAAAACGGGATGGGTGGGAGTTTTGAGATTGATGTTGTTTAGATTTTCGCGCCATTCTAAAAGCCTTTCGCGCCGAACGCCCTCATATTCCGGCTCGTCTGAAAAGTCATCGGCTATGCGGGCAAAGCTGTAGAGACAAGCGACGTGTTTTCTGAGTTTTGGAAAGATAAAACTCGAAGCGACGGGAAAATTTTCATAATGCGAACTCGCCAGATTTAAGCAAAACAAATAGGCCGCCGCGATGTCTTGTGGATTTTCTTGCCGAGCCTGATAGGCTTTGAGGGTTTCTGCCATCAATAAATTCCTAGTTTGGTTGGGCGATCGCGCGAAAGTTTGGGAAGGGGCTTGGGCGTTTCGCCGCTCCATTCAAAAGAAACCTTTCCGCAGCGGATTTCATTTCCATCGCGGACATGGGCGGCTCTAAGAGCGCGGTCAACCCCAATTCTCTTGAGCATTGCTTGAAATCTCATTACGGCTTCCGGCAGTTCAAAGTCCAACATGGCCGCAGCGCGTTCAATGGAGGCGCCTTTGAGATTAAAAATGCCGTTTCCCAGGGGTTCGATTTCAAAGCCTTTTTGTATTTCTAATCTCGCTTCCGATTCCTCTGTTGTTTTAAACATCGGTGGCGGGGTTTTTGAGAGAATCTTGATCAGGGAATCGAGCAAGGGCTTAAGACCTTCTCCTGTCGCCGCTGAGATCGGAAAAATCTCGCGTTTGGAAAATCTCTTTTTTAATTTCTTGAAAACTTCCGCGGATTGTGGGAGGTCCATTTTGTTGACCGCTAAAAGGCGGGGCTTTTTCTTGAGGCTTGCGGAGTAAGAGTTTAGTTCTTTTTCAATCAAGGTGATTCCTTCAGCGGGGGAATACGGCTCAAAGCCTTGGGGGTCAACGAGATGAATGAGAACTCGCGTTCTCTCAATATGCCTTAAAAAATCAAAGCCCAAGCCCTTGCCTTCATGGGCTCCTTCAATGAGGCCTGGGATATCGGCCAAAACAAAAGAGACTCCTTTGTGAACGACCACTCCCAGGTTGGGGGAAAGAGTCGTAAATGGATAGTCCGCAATCTTGGGCCTGGCTTTGGATAAATGAGCAAGAAGACTTGATTTTCCGGCATTAGGAAAACCAACCAAGCCCACATCGGCCAAGAGCTTAAGCTCTAGTTCAAAATGAGCCGATTCGCCGGGGGCCCCTCTTTCGCGGATTCGTGGGGCGGTCATCCATTGGGTTTTAAAAGAAAGATTTCCTCTTCCGCCTCTTCCGCCTTTGGCCGCGAGATAGGTTTTGTCCGGCAAATTAAGATCGGCGACCAAGATATTGTCTTTGTAAACTAGGGTGCCGACGGGAACTTCAATGGTGATTGGCTCGCCGTCTTTTCCCGCTTTGTTGCTTCCTTTTCCGTGCCCTCCAGGATTTCCATAAATATGGGTCTGTCGGGATAAGTCAAAGAGGGTGGTTAAGCGTAAACTCGCTTTAAGAATGATGTCGCCGCCGTTGCCGCCATCGCCCCCAATCGGGCCGCCATATGCGACGTATTTTTCCCTTCGGAAAGCAAGGCAGCCATCTCCACCGCGGCCACCTTCAAGAAAAAAGCGAGCTCGATCAATGAAATTCATGATAAGAAGAGAGGAGGAGGCGAAAAAACTTTAGCGGACGCTGACGCGCTTTTTGTCTTTGTATGCCCACTCAAATTGGACGGAGCCGGAAGCCTTGGCAAACAAGGTATCGTCTTTGCCGCGCCCAACGTTTTCGCCCGGCAAAAATTTTGTCCCGCGCTGCCTGACGATGATCATTCCCGCCTTGATTTTTTGGCCTCCGTAGATCTTAACGCCGAGGCGTTGACCGTTTGAATCGCGACCGTTGGAGGATGAACCTTGAGCTTTGGTGTGAGCCATATCAGTTGAAAGAAATATCCTTAATTTTAACTTCGGTCAGGGACTGGCGATGTCCATGCATTTTTTTGTAAGCCTTTTTCGTTTTCTTTCGGAAAACTAAAATCTTGGGGGCTTTCTTTTGGGAAACAACCTCGGCTGTCACTGTCGCCTTGGGAATTCCCGTTGAAGGCGAATCTTCGCCCTTAGAAGCCCAAAGGGCTTTCCATTTAATCTCGCTTCCGGAAGCTAAATCGAGCTTCTCAACCCGGATAACCTCTCCAGGTTCAACCTTATATTGCTTACCGCCTGTTTCTATGACCGCGTACATAACGTTATTATCATAGCACATATTTTCAACTTTATTCAAGGGACGCGGAGGCGCCAGTTTTGAGAGCGGTATTTTTCGACGAGAAGAGCTGTTTGTGAATGCTCAAGAAAATGGATATCCTCTTTTGGTTTTTGCCTTCCAAAGACGCAAACGCCGCGAAATATCGCCTGTTTGATTCGGGAAAGTGAAAGAGAAATAAGAGATGTTTTTAGCGAACCTTGATAAAGCCCGCGCTTGTTTTTTCGGCACAGCGCTCCGCCTAGAATTTTGTCCCCATGGGGAGTGGTAATGTCAGATTTTTCGGGGACGGAAAAACAAATTTTATTAAGCCCGGTGATTGCGGAGGGCTCAGATTTTAAATTGAGAGAAATCCCCTCTTGGCGCAATTCTTCGCCGATAAGATTGTGAAGACTTTGGTAGATTTCATTTGGAGTCACAGGCTCTCCCCAGGGGAAAGTTATGGAAAACGTCAGGTCTTCCCCGTGAAAGACCAGTCCTCCTCCGGTGATTCTTCTCGCGCAGGGAAGGGCTGGTTTTCCCTCTTTTTTAAGTTCTCTTTCGACGAATTGAAAAGACTGATGCCGTCCGAAGGTCGCGGAGGGTTCCGCCCAAGAGTAAAACCGCAATGTCACCACATTCTCGGGTGAAAAAAGAAGCGACGCCTCGTCTAAAGCCATTTGGGAATAAACGTCTAAAGTAGCTTTGGCTATTGTTTCGATGGGATAACTCCTTCATTTCCCCACGGCGGGCAGGAGCAGAAGAAGTTGCGATCGCCCCAGGCGTTGTCGATGCGGGACACCGCGGGCCAAAACTTGCGGTCTTTCATGCCCTGCAAGGGGAAAGCGGCTTTTTCCCGCCCATATGGCTTATCCCAACGGTCTGAACAAACCTGTTCCAGGGTATGCGGCGCGTTTTTAAGGAGATTGTTGACTTTATCGGCGCTACCTTCCTCAATTTCGCGAATTTCTGAACGAATAGAAATCATTGCGTTACAGAAACGGTCGATCTCAGCTTTTGATTCCGATTCAGTCGGCTCAATCATCATCGTTCCCGACACGGGAAAAGAAACGGTGGGGGCGTGAAATCCGTAATCCATCAGGCGTTTGGCGATGTCTTCAGCGGTCACTTCCGCCGAATTTTTAAGGGGCCTCAGTTCGATGATGCACTCATGGGCGGACCAACCGCCCGGACCTTTGAAGAGAACCGGGTAGGCGGTCTCTAATTTTTTCGCGAGGTAATTGGCGTTGAGTATGGCTACCTGGGTTGCCTTGAGAAGTCCCTCAGAACCCATCTGGGCGATATAGGCCCAGGAAATAGTCAAAATCGAGGCAGATCCCCAAGGCGCGGAAGAGACGGCATAGCTATTTTCTCCATCGAGCGGGTTTCCCGGAAGATAGGGCTTAAGGGTTTTTGTGACGCCAATTGGCCCCATCCCCGGACCTCCCCCGCCATGCGGAATGGCGAAGGTTTTATGGAGATTGAGATGACACACATCCGCTCCCAATTCCGCGGGTTTTCCCAGGCCTACCAAGGCGTTCATATTGGCTCCGTCTAAATAAACCAGGCCGCCGTTTCTATGGATGATAGAGCAGATTTCCCGTATTTGAGCTTCAAAGACCCCATGGGTCGAGGGATAGGTGACCATCAAAGCGGCGAGGCGTTCTTTAAATTCTCCCGCTTTTGATTTTAAATCCGCGACATCGATGTCTCCATTTTCGGTGGTCGAAACCACGACGACTGAAAGCCCCGCCAGAGCCGCGGAAGCGGGATTGGTGCCGTGGGCGGAAGCGGGAATCAGACACACGCTTCTTTGTCTTTCGCCGCGATTCTCATGATATCTTTTGATCGCCAAGAGCCCGGCATACTCTCCTTGAGAACCCGCGTTCGGTTGAAAGGAAAAAGCGTCAAAGCCGGTTATGGCGCAAAGCCTCCTTTCCAAATCCTTGATCAAGGCCTGATACCCGCGGGTTTGCGTTTGAGGCGCATATGGATGAATCTGGGCAAATTCCGGCCAGGTCATGGCTTCCATTTCGGAGGCGGCGTTGAGCTTCATCGTGCAGGAACCTAGAGAGATCATCGAATGGACTAAAGATAGATCGCGATTCTCAAGGCGCTTGAGATAACGCATCATTTCGGTCTCTGAGCGATAGGAGTTAAAAACCGGATGGGCGAGGTAAGCGCTTTTTCTTTTGAGCGATTCATCCATTGGAGCGCTTGCTGCGGAAAGATTTATGGGAGAGGCGGCTCCTTTGACCGAAGCGAACGCCGAGAGAATTTCCAAGACGTCTTTTTTCGTGGTCGTTTCTCCCAGAGAAATTCCGACTCCCTCTTTTTCAAACCAGAAATTGATCTTCCGCTTTTCCGCGGCAGTGCGGAGTTTTCCTATTTCATCTGGGGAAAGAGATATAAAAAGGGTGTCAAAAATAGCGAATTTATTTTGGATCTCAAAGCCGAGATTTTGAAGGCCTTCCGCCAAAGATTGCGCGAGTTGACGAATTCTCTCCGCTATTTGGCGAAGCCCCTTGGGACCGTGATAAACCGCGTAGGCTCCGGCGGCGACAGCCAAGAGAACTTGCGCAGTGCAGATATTTGAGGTCGCTTTTTCTCGACGAATGTGCTGTTCTCTAGTTTGGAGGCTAAGTCTCAAAGCGGTTTTTCCGGAAGAGTCTTTTGAGACCCCGACAATTCTTCCTGGCATATGGCGCTTAAATTCATCCTTGGTCGCTAAATAAGCGGCGTGAGGCCCGCCGCCGCCCATGGGGATTCCAAATCTCTGCGTGGACCCTAAAGCGATATCGGCGCCGAATTCTCCCGGGGCTTTAAACAAGGTGAGGCTTAAGAGGTCGCATGCGGCCGCGACGTAAGCGCCTGCCGCATGCGCTTTTTGGCATAGAGACTCGTAATTTTTGACGAGGCCGCGCTTGGTTGGATATTGAATGAGGATGCCGAAGGGCTTTTTTGAGAAATCAAAAGCCTCTTCAGACGCTATTTCAATTTGAATTCCCAAGGCCCTGGCGCGGGTTGAGACGACCGCCAAGGTTTGCGGGAAACAATCATTTGAGACCAAAAAAAGAGAGGAATTATTTTCCGATAAATTCCGCATCATAAGCATGGCTTCAGCGGCGGCGGTGGCTTCATCGAGCAAAGAGGCATTGGCTACCGGAAGAGCCGTTAAGTCTTCCACCATTGTTTGAAAATTAAGAAGAGCTTCCAGACGCCCTTGCGCGATTTCCGCTTGATACGGGGTATAGGCGGTGTACCAGCCCGGGTTTTCGAGAATGTTTTTTTTGATTACGGGGGGGGTAAAGGTATCGTAATATCCCATCCCAATATAAGATTTAAAAATTTTGTTTTTTCCGGCGAGCTCCTTTAATTTTTGAAGGGCTTGGCGTTCGCTTAAGGCTTGAGATAAGCGCACGGCCTTGCGCGATAATATAGTTTTTGGCGCCGCGCGTTCGATCAATTCTTCAAGACTTGTGACTTGAAGATAAGACAACATCTCGGCGATATCTTGATCGGATGGGCCGATATGTCGCTTGGAGAAAAGGTCTTCAGGCGGAATCTGGTTTTCTGATGCGACGGGTTCTGGTTCCAAGGTTGAAGAGATCATATTTAATGCTTCTGGGTCTTGAGAAACTCCTGATACTGCTCCCAATCCATGAGAGAGTTCAGCTCTTCCTTGCGGGAAGGCCTGATGCGGAAAAGCCAGCCTTGTCCATGCGGGTCTTTATTGACGATAGCTGGATCTTTGCTTATCTCCGGGTTGACGGCGGAAATTTCTCCCGAGAGAGGGCTATAAATATCGAAAGCGGCTTTGACCGATTCAACTGTCGCGACGGATTCTCCCGAAGAAACCTTGCGCCCCAACTTGGGCGTTTCGACAAAGACGATGTCTGTGATTTCTTTTTGGGCGTGATCGGAGATTCCAACGAGAGCCTCTGTTCCGTCCATATAAGCCCACTCGTGGGATTTCATATAACGGCATTCTTCGTTTTTAGGCATGGATTTTTCCTTTGTAGAATTGAATCGGCGCGGCCTGGGCCGGAATTTTACGGCCGTGAACCAAGACAAAAAGCTTTTCTCCCGCCTTGACGCTGGCGGGAAGATAAGCGAGTCCGATTCCGGTTTTTAATGTCGGGGAAAATGTCGCGCTGGTCAAAATTCCCGCTTGGCTTTCGCCTAAAAAGACTTCGTTTCCGTGGCGCGGAACCCCCTTATCCATCAATTTGACGCCGCAGAGTCGGCGGGTCAGCCCGCGGGTTTTCTGGTTTAAGAGGGCGTTTTTTCCGATAAAATCTTTTTCAAATTTGACGAGCCAGGCGCAATTGGCCTCAAGGCTTGAGGTCTCTTCGTTCATGTCTTGTCCGTATAAAAGAAGCCCGGCTTCAAGCCTTAAGGTGTCGCGCGCGGCTAGTCCGCAGGGAGTAGCGCCGCCCGAGATAAGCGCGCGCCAAAGGGAAGGAGCCTCTTGAGATGAAACGACGATTTCAAATCCGTCTTCTCCCGTATATCCCGTGCGGCTGATAAGAGTTTGGCAATTGAGAATCTCTGTTTGAATGACTCCAAATCTTGGAAGGCTTTGAGCTTCTTTAAATTTCAAATGCCGGGAAAGAATCTCTTCTGCCATCGGACCTTGAACCGCGATCATGGCGGTCTCGGGGCTTTGATCGGCGATGACAACCCCCTGGGAGTTGTTTTTCTCGATCCATTCTTTATCGGCGTCAATTCTGGAGGCGTTGACCACCGCATAATAATGATTAGGGCTCAGACAGCTGACGATTAAATCGTCGATGATCCCTCCGCTCTCGCTTGGCATATGGGAATAAAGGGCTTGGCCGGGTTTTAACGAGGAAATATCATTGGTATTAGTTTTTTGGAGAAGCTCAAGCGTTGAGGGGCCTTCTATTTTGAGTCGTCCCATATGGGAAACGTCAAAAATCCCGCAACGGGAGCGGACGGACTCGTGTTCTTTTAGGATACTCTCAAAATAGAGCGGAAGCTCCCAGCCGAAAAAGTCGACCATCTTGGCCGCATGGTTTTTGTGGAGTTGATTGAGTGGAGTTTTTTTAAGAAGTGAAACGGGAGCTTGCCCAGTCATTATTTTAGATTAGCAAAAATCCCGCCAAGATGGCTATTTCTAGGAGTTTATCGGGCTTTTTTGACGTAATTAATGGCTTGAAGGGCCACGCGCCTGACTTCATCGCGTATTTGAGGCAAAGCCAGATCTTTGGGAGAGAACCATTTCATGTCGCGGCTTTCTTGGATGGAAAACTTTTCCCGGCCTCCGATGGGTTTGCAAAAATAGACGAGATCAAAATGAATTCCGTGCCCGGGCAATGTTTCCATCTGAAAGTGATTGGGAACGTTAAGAAACTTGACGTCTTTTTCCTTGGGAGGAGGGGAAATCAAGGGCGATAGAATTTTAACTTTAAGTCCGGTTTCTTCCCGCACTTCCCGCAGGAGAGCTTTAATCGGATTTTCATTTTCTTCAATGTGCCCTCCGGGCGGGAGCCAAAATCCTAATTTCTTATGGAGCAAAAGAAGGGTTTTCCCATTTTTAACGACATATCCTGTGGCGACAAAGTGAGACTCCATCATAGAGAAACCAGTTTCTGTGTGAAATGAAAAATTGCTTCCGCTGTCTTTTCTGGCGCGTCGAGAGGCACGTGATGGTAAGCGCCCGGAATTTCTAGCGATTCGCTTCTGGCTATTTGCTGGCAGACTTTTTCAATGTCTTCCCGGTCCATGATGGGGCTGAACTCTCCACGGATGATTAAGCTGGGCGTTTGAATCCGGGGTAAAAGCGGCCAGACAGAATCGTAACGGGTTAAAAAAGCTCTCCAATCGCATTTCCAGCTAAAGCCGTTTTTCCAAGGCATGATTAACTTTTTAGCCAATTCTTTCATTTCTGGTTCGGAAAGATTTGTTCCTCGTGGTTGCAGATGAAAGCGGCTGATCATCGCTTCTTGACTTGAAAAAACGGGTTGGCGCAATCCAGCGAGTTTTGAGAATCTTGGACTAGACTCTTTTACGCGAGGCATGAAATCAATGGCGATGAGGCCTTCTAAAGAAGGGCTCGCGCGGGAGGCGTATTCGACGCTGATTCGGGCTCCCAAGGAGTGGCCCACGAGAATAAATTTTTCCCAGTTGAGAAATTCTTTGGCTTCGTCGATATTCGATAGAAATAAATCCATCGCGTATTGTCCGTCTTTAGACCAAGCGCTGTCTCCGTGTCCCGAGAGGTCTAGGGCCGCGACTTCAAAATCGTCTTTGAGTAATGGACATACCTGGTCCCACCAAGACACGCTTCCGGCAAGTCCATGAACCAAGAGGATGGGCCTTCCCGTTCCGCCCCAATGAGAGATATGAAGACGGCTTTGTTGAGTGATCAGAGATTTAATCATCGTTAAGAAGAAGGGCCCCTCTTGGGGAGGGGCCCTTGACCTGTCTGGTTTAACTCAGAATTAATAGGTCGTCCAGGTTGTCCCATGGGTATCGGTGTGTGTGCAACTCACCCATACTCCACCGTAATTGCCATCGGTTGAAAGGCTGTCGTAGAGCCATTCTCCATTATCAGTTGCCGCTCCAGGGCCGCCGCCAGATGTCGCCTCGTTGACATCAAGGGAAGTGGCCGTGTGATACGGAGGAATGGTCGCGTTCGGGATGACCGACAGATACTTTCCGTTGACGGTGAGCCCTGGGAGATCCGTCGGATAAACTCCGGTGTTATCTCCGTAATAGATGCTCAACGCCGAGCGGATCCCTGACAGGTTTCCTTTCGTCGCTCCTTCTTGAGACTGCCTGATAAGATTCGCGAACTTCGGTATGGCGATAGCCGCCAAAATACCGATAATAGCGACCACGATCATTAGTTCAATGAGCGTGAATCCCGAAGCCCGCGCTCCTTTCACTGCTTTTGTTTCCTTCATGGTATGACCCCCTTTTCGCCGTTATAATGAATCACGGGGAAAAATAGCCGTATCGGCGAATTCTGTCACCCATGACCTGCTTGTCAAAGAGTATATCCCTAAAATTACGCTTTGTCAATCCCCTCGAATATGAGTTTGTTGACCAAGGCGGGATTGGCTTTGCCCTTGGATAATTTCATCACCGCCCCGACCAAGGCCCCTGCGGCTTGTTTTTTGCCGCCCTTGATATCCGATATCGCCTTTGGGTTTGCGGCCAGAGCCTCTCGCACCCAATCCCGTAAAATTTTTTCGTCTAAAACCTGGGCTAAGCCTTTCTCTTCCACTAGAATCTTCGGGTCTTTTTTTGATTTGAGAATTTCGGGATAAATTTCTTTGGCCTGATTGAGGGTGATGGTTTTTTGATGGCAAAGGCCAACGAGAGAGGCCATCTGTTCCGGCAAAATGGGATCAAAATCAGGGATATTCATGATGAGTTTGGCTAACACTCCCGCGTCATTTTGAGCTTCAGGAAACTTCAAAACCTCGATAAAATAATCCGATGTTCTTTGATCTGAGACCAAGACCTCGGCTTCATATGGGGATAAATGGTAATCCGAAACAAAGCGCGCGCGGCGGGATTGCGGAAGTTCTGGAATCTCGGACTTAAGTTTTTCGATCCATTCAGGAGAAAGGTCTATGGGGACCAGATCCGGATCGGGGAAATAGCGATAATCGTGGGCTTCTTCTTTTGAGCGCATTGAGACGGTTTCTTTCCCGTTCCAAAGCCGCGTTTCCTGGATAATTTTACCGCCTGAGGAAAGAACATCGGCTTGGCGCAGAAGTTCATATTCCAAGGCGTCTTTGACGTTTTTAAATGAATTGAGATTTTTGATTTCGGCTCGCGTGCCAAGTTTGGTAGAACCTTTTGGTCTTAAAGAAATGTTGGCGTCGCATCTCATCTCGCCTTTCTCCATGTCGCAGTTGGAAACGCGGGCATATTGAAGAATTTCTTTGAGGCCGGTCAGATAAGCGTAGGCCTCATCGCTTGAAAAAATTTCGGGCTTTGAGACGATTTCAATGAGGGGAACCCCGCCGCGGTTGAAATCAACCAAGGAATAATTCAAGGCTTGGGACCCGATGGCATGGAGAAGCTTTCCCGCGTCTTCTTCCATATGGATGCGTGCCAATTCGACGATTTTCATTTTTCCGCCTTTGAGGCGCAAGGGGACTTCTCCGCCCAAACAAAAAGGTTCGTCATATTGGGAGATTTGATAGGCCTTTGGCAGATCGGGATAGAAATAATTTTTGCGCGCGAAAATGGATTTGTGCGCGAGCTTCCCATTTAAAGCCAAAGCCGCCTTGAAAGCCAATTCCACGGCTTTTTTGTTAAGAACCGGCAAGGCCCCGGGCTGGCCGGTGCAGACCGGACAAACCCGGCTATTGGGGGGAGCGCCAAAACCGTCATTGGAACAGGCGCAAAAAAGTTTTGTTTTTGTTGCGAGTTGCACATGGACTTCGAGTCCGACGACCATATCAAAAGATTCTGTCATGGTTTCCTTCCGTTCTATCATTGAGCTAGTTTTTTCCAGAGGCTTAAAAGTTTGAGGTCCGATTTGTATTTAAGCCTTTTTTCGGCGAGTTTAGGACTCAGCCATTGGGCCGAAAAAATTTCGCCCGCCATCGGGCGTCCTGATTTTAAAAGCGGTTCCATGAGATACCAGCGGACGGTTTTAGAGACCGGCTTGCCGTTTCTCTCAAAACTATAGCGGGCGAGAAAAAGGGGGCGGATAATTTTGCATTCCCAGCCAGTCTCTTCCCAAACCTCTCTGAGAGCGGCTTTCCGAGGGGTCTCGTTTTTTTCGATATGCCCTTTCGGAAAAGTCCAAACTTTTTCTCCCATGAGATTCTTGACGCGGACTAGCATGAGCTTGCCATTTTTACTGAGAACTCCACCCGCCGATTGTTCTTTATCCATTTAGAATTATCGCACAATAAAGATAACGTCAGAAAAACACCCATATGGTTTTCCTGCGAAACTAAATTCCATCTTCAAACGTTCTAACTTCTTGCGGTCAAACGAATTAATCCAGCCATCAATTGATGGCTTAAGCGCGCCTAAATTTCGTTTTAGTTTCCAACTTGCATCCCAATCTGTGGTATCCACCATAACTAGAAAAATGCGATTTGAAGCGTCAAATCGGCGTTCGCCTTGATTTTCATATAACCAACGTGCCAAGAGTTTTGGCGATTTCATTGCCTGCTTTAGAATGAGAGTCCTGATGCGCTGAATCTGTCCTGCATTAGAACTTCCCACATCAAGTAATTTTTGTGTAATCTCATATGTTTGCGTTGGGCCGTCGACGGTTTTATCGAAAGATATCTTTTCAGCGCGCGCATATTCTTTTAGCTCCGTTAGTTCAGGCTTTAGTCCCATCGCCTTGCGTTGCTCTGAGATGTAACCCTGTGGCAGATAAGTTACCTTTAGATCGAACGGCACTTGATCAACAAAAAAATCAACTTTTTTTATCATGCCGATTGTCGGCAGGACTTTTGGGGATTGCTTGAATAAATGCTCGATTAAAATGGATGACCAGTGGTTATACCATGAGCACAACACATAGCCGGAAACGCTCGCCGCAATTTCTGTTTGCATCTTGGACGAAAGAATATCAAACGACGGAATATTCTTGATATAGCGATCCACCAAGAAACGGTCTAAATTATTCTGATAGTTTCCGCCCCAGTCAAAGGAACGCATTTTATAAAGTTCGGAAACTAGTTGCTGAACAGGTAAAGCTAACGCTATGCGGCGATCTTGCTCGCGAATAAAAGCGTCCAGCAATGAATGCGCATCATGTCGCTGATGTAATGCAATAAACAGCTCTCGCCATTGCTCTCTTAACGTGCCCTGTTTTAATTTTACCCCACTGTAATGCAAAAACCCATTCAGGTATTCTCTTCGCGCAATGGATTTGAGTTTTAACCAAAGCAAAGCGTCGGCGTTCTCTGTAAACGGCAATAAATCATCCGTTTCGTAACATTTCAACCAATGTTCAAATTTATTCATTGCGCGCCACAAACAAAATTTCGTGAGAGCCCTTAACCGAACCTTTTCCGCCGCGGCTATTTTGGTATTGATAACGATGAACTTCTATCGTTCGTCCGGTCGCCAATAATAGGTTATGAAACATTTCCACATTGGGATAGCTTCTGTCGTTGTATGAGATCAGCCATAATGGAATGGGAGCCGCTAATTTGAACAGTCTACCGAAGGCATCAATTACTGTCGCTTTTTTGTCAAAGTCGGTGCCTAGAGGAGGCCAGTATCGATTAGTGCCCCCAACAAATTCTTTGTTCGTCCATCGGCGCGAAAAGGTCTCTAATAGGTGGTAGAACGATTGGTAATCGCTATGACTCATGCAGTATGGCGGATCAAAATATGCCACATCAAAATCTGCTTCATCATGCAATAACTCCAGCAAATCCATGTTATGCGCGCGATGCGCTAAACCATTATCAAATACCGCTTGATTAAACTCTGGCAGGAGATCAAAGAACAATTGCTGAATAGGTTTAGCAATACTAGGATTACGCCGAATTCGCGTGGGATCGGCGGCATATCTTAACGCTTGGCAATGGGCAAAATGCCCCATCAAAATTTTTCGCGTTAAAGCGCGATTCATCACCGCCATCGCGAGCGCTTGTGTAGCCGCCGGCAATATTTCTACGTTGGATCGGAAGGAATCCAGCAACCCAGCTTCGGATTCCGTAAAAAATCGTCCGGCGAATAGGCGTCTCATCATTTCGCTTGCCCCAGTGGGGCGCTCGAATAAACGCTCTGCTTTCGCCAATGAGAGCGTATTTGTCCCGTTTTCTATTAGGCCTGCCGCCGATTGCCAACACGATTGCAATAGATCATTACTAGTGACCTGAAATCCTCTGCGCTTGGCTTCATATGATACTACGGCTGAACCGGAAAAACCATCAAGGAAACGCAAGGGTTTCTGTAAAGTTGAAGTTGGCACGAAACTAAAAATCCAAGGCAATAATTTTTCCTTATTGCCAAGAAACTGCACTGACGGCATATGAGGAGGCGAATTATCCTCAAACAAGTAGCCCTGTGCCGTGGGAGAGGCCCTGTGCACTAGCGGTGTACTTGTTGGCGCCTCTCTTGATGGAGGTTCTATTGGCTGCTTCCATTCTGATTGCTTTGGCGCTTCCATCAGTCCGTTTTCATCCGTGTCCAGTGAGTTGCGGGAAACAAACGGCCTTTTCTACGGTGGCCGCGAGCGCCAATAATTTTTCATCTTGAAAGGCCGGCGCGATCAGCTGAAGCCCGATGGGCAAATGCTCTTTGGTCAACCCGCAGGGAATAGAGAGGCTGGCGTTTCCGGCGAGATTAGAAGGTATCGTAAAGATATCCGATAAATACATCGCCACTGGGTCGGAAGATTTTTCGCCGAATTTAAAGGCGGCCGTGGGAGTGGTGGGGGTGGCAAGAAAATCGACTTCCTTAAAAACGTTTTCAAAGTCTTGGGCGATCAAGGTTCGCGCTTTTTGCGCGCGGTTATAATAGGCGTCATAATAACCAGAACTTAAGGCGTAGGTTCCCAGCATGATGCGCCTTTTAACCTCAGGGCCAAAACCTTCCCCGCGGGTTTTTTCGTAGAGCTCTGACAGGCTTCTAGCGTCTTGCGCGCGGCGCCCATAGCGGACTCCATCAAATCGGGCGAGATTTGAGGCGGCTTCGGATGGCGCGATGATATAATAGGTTGCGACGGCATAAGCGGTATGCGGCAGAGAGACGTCTTTGACTTCAGCGCCGATGGTTTTTAGGAAATTGACGGCGTTCCAAACGGATTTTCGGATTTCAGGATCAAGACCCTCGGCGAAATATTCCCTTGGCATTCCGATTCTAAGCCCGCGGGCGCTTTCAAGCGGCTTTCCCGAAAAATGGGTAGGGGCTTGAGGAGAAGAGGTCGAATCCTTTAAATCGTGTCCCGCGATAGAGGATAATAAAAGAGCGGCGTCTTCGACGCTTCGGGCCATGGGGCCGATTTGGTCAAGAGACGAGGCAAAGGCGATAAGGCCGTATCTGGAGACAAGGCCGTAGGTGGGCTTAAGTCCCACTAAGCCGCAGAATGCGGCGGGTTGCCTGATAGATCCTCCGGTGTCCGATCCTAAGGATAAAGGCGCCATTTTGGCTGCGACCGCCGCGGCTGATCCTCCCGAGGAACCTCCGGGAACGGCGTCTAAATTCCAGGGATTTCTAGTTTTAAAAAAAGCGGAATTCTCGTTGGATGAGCCCATGGCAAACTCATCGAGATTGGTTTTTCCGATAACGATGGCGTCTTCTTGTTTGAGTTTTTCAATAATGGTCGCGTCGTAAGGGGCTTTAAAGCCCTTGAGAATTTTAGAGGCGCAGGTGGTCTCAACGCCTTTAACTAAAATATTGTCTTTGATGGCGATGGGAACTCCGGCTAATTTGCCGAGTTTTTTTCCCTGAGCCCTTTTTGAATCAATTTGACGGGCGGCTTCAAGCGCGTCTTCTTCCAAGACGGCTATAAAGGCCTTGACCTTGGGATCTTCGGATGTAATGCGGCTTAAGTGAGCGGCGGCGACTTCTTCGGCCTTCAGGCTTCCATCCGATACGTTTTTTGCGATTTGAGCGGCAGAGAGCGAAGTTAAATGTTTCATTCGATTATTTTAGGAACTTTGAAATAAGGGCCGTCTTTTTCCGGGGCGTTATCGATCAGCGCTTCCATGTTTTCAAAAGACGCTATTTCATCCTCGCGCAAGGCATTTTTGAGACCCAGGACTGAAGATGTTGGGGGGACGTTTTCCACATTTAAACGGGATAATTCCGCGATCGAGTCCAATATCTTTGTGAATTGCGATTGGTAGCGGGAAACTTCATCGGCGGACAAGGACAATTTAGCCAAGGCAGCGATTTTAAGCACGTCTTCTTTCGTAATCAGAGAAGATTTTTCCATCAAATAACCTCCAAGGGGGCGTAGCGCAAAACGAGCTTGGCGATTCTCCCATTTTGAAAGCGAATGAGAGCTTTTGCGCCTTCTCCGCTGCCGGATTTTTCAAGGACTTCTCCGGCGCCGAAAAGGGGGTGTCGAACCCGAGAGCCCACTTTCAGCGCCGCTCCCATTCTTTGCGCGTAGGAGTTTGGAGGCTCAAGAGAAGAGCCCGTCGCCGCGGACGTCGCGGGCGGTCTTTTGGAAGACGGTAAATATTCGCTTTCAAGCCGGGCTTCCATGATAAAGCGAGAAGGGATATTGGAATAGGTTTGCCCGAAAACGCGCCGAGTCGAGGCATGGGTCAAATACAACATTTCCTTTGCGCGCGTCATCCCAACATAGCAAAGCCGCCTTTCTTCTTCTAATTCCTCTTGAGAGGAGTTATTCGAGCCGATTGGAAATAGCCCCTCTTCAAGACCGGTCAGAAAAACGACGGGAAACTCAAGGCCCTTGGCAAGATGAATGGTCATCAGCGTTATTGAATCATCAACTCCCGGCGCATCGAAATTGTCGGTTTGAAGGGAGATTTCTTCCAGATATTGGCTAAGGCTTAAGGAAGAACCGGAGGTCTGTCTTCTTTCTTCGTATTCCTTGACTGAGTTTAGAAGTTCTTGAACGTTGGCGAGACGAGAGGCGGCATCGAGATCGGTTTCGCTTTCTTGTTCTAGCCAAGAAAAATATCGGGATTCTTCTAAAATACGCGCCATCGCGGCGCTGGCCGACAAAGACGGCAAATCGGCTTGAATTTTCTCAAGAAAGGAAGTTAGATCCGCCAAGGATTTGCGGCAAGAAGGCGTTAGATTCTCGATTTCTGAGGCGGCCTTAAAGGCGTCCAAAGCGCTTAAATTTTTAGAATTCGCGTAAGCCTTGATTCTTTCAAGGCTGGTTTTCCCGATTCCTCTGGGGGGCGTATTGACGATTCTCATCAGGCTAATTTCATCTCGCGGATTTAAAATTACGCGCGCGTAGGCCAGGGCGTCCTTGATTTCTTGCCTTTGATAAAAGCGCATCGCCCCAATCAAACGATAATTGATTCCGGCGCGGCGCAAGGCCTCTTCAAAAGAGCGGCTTTGAGCGTTGGTTCGGTAAAAAATCGCGAAATCAGACAGAGAGCGTCCGGCTCTTTTTTCCTCTTCGATTTTGCGCACGACCCAGGAAGCCTCTTCTCTTTCATCCATTAACTCTTGGACGTGGATGGCGTTGCCGCCTTCTTTTTGGGTCCACAAGGTTTTGGCTTTGCGCTTGCCGTTATTGCGGATGACCCGCCCTGCGGCGTCGAGAATCGGCTTGGTCGAACGATAATTTTGTTCCAAGGTGACGACGCCGGTGTCTTTGAAATCGCGCTCAAATTCCAGGATGTTTCGGATATCGGCTCCGCGCCAAGAATAAACGCTTTGATCGTCGTCTCCGACCACGCACAGATTTTTATGCTTAGCGGCCAGGGTTTTGGTGATGATGTATTGGGCGTGGTTGGTGTCTTGGTATTCATCTACGAGAATGTGCCGGAAATAATCTTGGTAGTATTCGCGGATGGAAGGGTGTTCCTTTAAAAGAGAGCAAACTTTAAGCAAGAGATCCCCAAAATCGACTCCGCCCGCGTTTTCCAGCTTCTTTTGATAAACGCTGTAAATTTTCGCGGCGGTTTTTCTGGAAGAGTCAACGGTCGTTTCGGCATAGATGGCGTAAGACTCGGCGTCTAAAAGATCGTCTTTGGCGCGCGAGATAATTCCGGCATACATTGAGGCCTTTGCGGTCTCTTTATCGAAGCCGAGTTCCTTCATCGCTTCGGTGATCAGTCTTTTCTGATCGGATTGATCGTAAATCGTGAAATGGCGGCTGAGTTTGGCTAACTCATAGTGTTGGCGCAAGAGTTTCGCGCAGAAGCCGTGGAAGGTAAAAACCCAGACCGCGCCGCCCTTTCCGGGAGACAAGGACTCGATTCTTTGCCGCATTTCCTCGGCGGCTTTGTTTGTGAAGGTAACGGCTAGGATTCTTTCGGGGGAAACGCCTTCTTCGATAAGCCGCGCGATTCGGTAAGTGATGACCCGAGTTTTTCCGGTTCCCGCCGCGGCCAAAACCAAGAGCGGGCCTTCTTTATGAAGAACCGCGCGCGCTTGTTCGGGGTTGAGAAGGTCAAGATTCATCGTTGAATAGGGGAACACTTCATTCTACTAAATCTATTTCCCTTCTCAAGACGGTTTATAGATTTTAATGGCGGCGTTCGCTGAGAAATTCAAGGAGTTTAGGCTTAAAGGAGTCTCCAAATCGCGTAAAGGCCGACAAATGATCTCCCCCGGAAACGATCCATAGGGTCTTTGGCTGCGGGAGTTCCTCAAAAAGTTTTTTTTCCAATCGAAATGGAACAATCGTATCTTTAGTGGAGGCAATCACCAGAATCGGAATATGCGGCAATTGGCGCGCGTAGCGAAGGGGCGCGTAGCGGTCGGAGATAAACAGCCTTGAAAGCGGCCACCGGAAAAGCCGGGTTATCCATGAGCGCCCCAACGCGGCTTCGGCCATATCCTGATAAGAGTCAAAAGAGTTTTCGATGATGAGGGCCTTAATGCGCGGGTTTTGAAAGCGCCCCAGGGCCAGAGAAGCGATGCTAATGGCTCCGCCCAGGCTTTGCCCCCAGATAAAAACGTCAGAAGGCAAATCACGGCGCTTTAAAACATAGTCAATGGCCGCTTCTCCGTCTTTAATGGCGCCTTTGACCGAGGGCTTTCCCGCCGACGCTCCGTATCCGCGATAATCGAAAATCAGCACGTCATAGCCTTGGGCGGGTAGCCAATAAGAGAACATAAAGTGAGAAGTCATGTTCTCTCCGTTGCCGTGGAACTGAACCAAAATTCCCTTGGCTTTTGGCTGGGATGTTTTCATTAAGAGTCCGGTGATGGCGGTTCCATCTTTGGATGGAAATTTAAACCACTCGGAGTTGATTCCTAGCGTTTCTGGGCGGCGGTAGAGGCGGTGAGTTGGAAAAAAGAAATCATGCGTGCATCCGGAAAGAAATGGAAAGACCAGCCCCAGAATTAAACTGTAGAGGCGCGCGCAATTAAAGCGATGAGCATTCAACCACGAACCCTTTTTCTTTTCTTTGAGCGAGAGACGCGGGATTGCCAGCGTTTTCGGCGGGCCAATCGGCGTATGTGAACGCGGCGTATTCCCGGCCGGATTAAAATAATGCGCCCAGGCTTGAGGGTTCTTACGCTGCGGATGTGGTTGATTTTAATGAGGCTTGAAATGGTGGTGTGGTATCGTCGCGCAATCTTTCCGAGAATATCGCCCCTTCTGATTCGGTAGCGGAGCATCGTCGGTCCAGGATTCCAATCCTTGACTTGGGCCAAGGCCGCCTCAAAATTTTTCGCGGAGCCTTTGGGGATTTTAAGCTTAAATCCGGATTTTTTTTCCGGCGTGCACCAGGCGCGAAGCTCCGGGTTTAATTGGCGCAAGACGCTTTCGCTCGTTTGAGCGCAGCGCGCCGCTATTCCCAAATCGAGAGCGTGCGGAATGGTGACGGTATCAAAGGACCCCGGAGCGGCATACTGAGGGTGAAAACCATATTTCTCGGGGTTTTCTCCAATCAAAACGCAGGCCTCGAACTTAGGGACATAGAAATTCGTTTGGGTCGGCAGAGCCCCGCGGGATGAAAGGGAGCCGAAATTAAGAGAGCGGCTCATCTTCATTTCATAGCCCAAGCCGCCTTCTCCGCGGTTATAAGCGGCTAAAGCCAGGGCCCAATCGCCAAACCAACGGCGAAGATCCGAAAGATAATGGATGGCGGCCATGGTTTCTTTCTCGGGAACATAGCGATCGTCTTCCCAGTAGCTGACCTTAAGGCCGTATTTAACCGCGGTGCCCGGCATGAATTGCCACAGGCCCGCAGCGCCCGAGCGGCTTAGGGCATCGTCTTTAAATTCGCTTTCCGCCATGACTAAATAGAACAGTTCCGGCGGCAGGCCTTTTTTCTTGAGCGCCGACATAATCATGTCTCGATACATTCCGGAGCGCGACAGGGCCGCCTCGGTCGCTTTTGGACGGCGCAGATAAAGCTGAATCATCTGCTGAACTTTCGGGTCATTGGGATTAATGGCGATGTGCTCGGTATTGGAAGTAATGGAAACTCGTATTTTTTTCAGCATTCGATCGAAGTCGGGCGCGAGAATTCTTGGCAGGCCCGGCTCGCGAAAGCGGGAGATGACGATGCTAAAGGCGTCCGCCATTTTTTCCCGCCCGGCGCTGTCTTGTCCGTTTTTGAAATCGATAATTCCCTCTTGGTAATCCAGTTTTGCCTGGGAAATCCCATCTAAAGGAGTGGGGGCGGGTTGGGAAACCTGCTTTTGCGCGGTTGAGGAGGATATTGCGGGAGCCCGGATAATGGCGGTTGATGAGGAAATTTTAGGAGTCGCCGGCGAGGCCAAAGACGTGTTCAGCGTGCGAGTCGAAACAATTTGAGTCTGGGTTTGGGCTTGGGTGGAGCTTGAAATCGCGACTGTCAGGGGACGGGCGGGCGCGGTGGGCGTTGAGACCGCTACTCCTTGGGCGAAGGCGGAAAGCGGAGCCAATAAAGAAAGAACAGCGATTGTCAGTTTCATGGGATTGTCTTATTCTACCAAACCAAGGGCTCAATAATATATTAAAAAATTAAGGCCCGCTTGCTGGTCGGCCCCGTTTCTCTCGGCGTTGAGGCGAAGAGAGACGGATTTCGTCAGATCGTATTGACTTTCCGCGCACGCTCCGATATCGGGCCGGGTATCTCCCAGAAAATAGCCGAAGGCAAATCCCTCCAGCCGCAGGCGCCAATGCGGCGTCAAATACGCCACGGTCCCGATTCTCGTCCCGCCTCCGAGGCGATATAAATTCCTAAAAATCTGTCCCGTTCCCGCGTCGGCGTCCAAAAGGGCGTAATTAGTCTCTTTCCAGGGGACAAGCGGCATACTAAGGGAATATCCGCCGCCTAGGCGCCCGCCAAAATAGTTCGCGTTCCAAGGGTCCTTGGGGGCGAGTTCATCGGCGGTTTTGACTCCGAAATTAAAATCCCAAGAGGGTTTCCTCGCGATGGGGTCAAACGGCGGAACGGCGAGTATTTTAACGAGATCGAGATCGTGGAGATAGGCGCGTCCGGTCCTAAGATCGCGGCGCAGATCGAGATTCATCATCGCCAATTCACCATTTGAATTGTATCCCTCCGGCGGATCGAGAAGATCATGAAGCCCTGGCCGCCAGTCAAATTCAGTGAAATTGGTGCTTCCCGCGCTTTGGCCGAAGCTCATGCGAGCGCTCGGGTGTCCGTCTTCAGGAGGAACCGGAACGGGAATTTGATCCGAAGGAGAGGAAATCCCCAATTCCGCGCGCGCCGATAAAAGCTGATAGCGGACATTTTTTGAGGCGTCTTCTTTTTTCTTTCGGTAATCCGTTTGATATTGGAGATACTCTCCGGCCAAATCGAGAATGCGGGCCTGCCGTTTGGGCGGCAGGGTCTTAAGCGTTTTGAGCGCGGCCTTGGGCGATTGAATAAGGCGCGAAATCAGACGAATTTCTTTTGGGCGCAAATGATTCCTGCGGCTGATAATTTGAGTGAGAATGGACGGCTCATATGTTTCTTTCTCAACGAGCCCCGCTTTTTTGATGGCACGGATCGTGTCGGCCGGAATCACATACAGCGGCCAGTGGTCAATTAAATGTACGCGTGGATCGGCGACTTCGATGAGCTCCAGGATTTGATAGGAGCAATTTTTGTTGAAGAAGTAATAAGGGAAGCCTACCCCGTTTAATTCCCATAGATGGGTCAAGAGCCTGTTGATGGCGGCGGAATCAAGATTAAGCTGATACTCCCAAAGATCGCGATTTTCAAAATCTCCATATTGTTGGACCTTGATATAGTAAGGCAATGCGGAGTAGCGTCCCGGGAAAAAGCCGAGGAGACCGCCCAAAGCGAATAAGATTCCGTTTTTTGTGTGCGGGTGGGCCGCGAAATTAATGGCGGGGTCAAGGAGAGGGTGCGATGGGTTGCGATTTAATCGGAAAAAGGTATGGCCGTATAAAGAGGCGGGATTTCCAAGGTAAGCCGAGGCGAAAATCAAGCTGATTGATGGAGCGAAGACCCCTTTTTTCCAAGCCTCAAAAGCGGGGCAAGAGACAGCGGCGGTCTTGATCTCGAGTTTTGATTTAAGCCAAGCGTAGCGCGCCGGGAAGCGGCAAATGATTTTTTCGCGGTTCTGGGTTCCGGGGCCGAACATGGCCGCGATATCGGCCTCAATTTCCGCTTCGGGGTTTCGCCTTCCATCTGAGGCGAGAAAGAAACTCGGGCTAGAGGCTTCGCTCTCTAAGCCAAAGGGTCCCGAGCGGTAATGGAGGAGAAGCCGCCACAGGCGGCGTTTGGCTAATTTTTCATTACGAGCTTGTATGACGAACTTATCTTGGTCGCTTAGCTTAGTAGTAGGTTGTGCGAATCCATTTGATGCGATTAAGAGCAATATAGTGAGCGACAACATTAGTTGACTTGTGGCTCATTTTGAATAGATTTTGATAACATGATCTGCAAATTCAGGAATGGACGTGTAGACCTCGGAAAGTGCCTTTAGTTTCTTCACCGCTTTTGCTCGTTTGTTCGATGGAATATGCAGAAGATCAAATAAGGATGCTAGATAATTGCCCTTCCCCTGACTCAGGTCTGTCATAATATTGTTGTATCCAACAATGATAAAATTCTTTATCTTTTGATCGGATGACAGAGACGTGTTGCGCTCTAATGAGGTACTTCCAGATGGCTGGAGTGTGACCATATATTGGTTTGGGGAATATTCGTTTACCGCTCCAGATAATCCATCGGTAGTCGATCCAAATAATCCGCCAATCACGATATTTCCCCAAAACCAGCCATCAATTTGCGTTTCTAGTTGCATTGTCAAAGGCATATAATCATTTTTGGAGAAGGTAAGTGTTTGGCCTGATTTCTTTTTTAACATTGTCGTAATTGGAGTTTTGCCAATTACCCTGCCATCTATCGCCACCGTGGCCCCATCAGGACTGGAATTGAAAGTTACTTCCTGGTTGCTTCCAGACATGATTGAGGCGCAACCAGCCGTTAGCCCTACAAGTGCAACTGCCATTAATGCAGTCTTTGTTGACATGGATTCTCCTTTTCCCTTTTATTTTGCCTTCGCCGCGGGAGGTTTAATTCCCCCGCGTTGGATATTAGATTAATAATTATGCGGGCAAGTGTCAATAAAATTCGCGGCTGGGTTTGGGTCTTTTGCCGGAACTCATCTGGGCCTTTGGACCCATGCGGATTTTCCCGCGGCGTGCTATGATGGGAGGATGGCGCGGAAGTCAAGCGTCGGAAAAAGTCTAAAACGAGGTAAACGAAAATGAAAATCAAGAAGTTGGCCGGAACTCTCCCTGCGTTATTGTTGGCTGCGAGTTGCGTTCGCGCGGGAGACTTTGAAACCCTCGCGGCCCAGAAGTTCGCGATGCCCTCCATGCCGGCGATCAAAAAGGCGGCGGCATCATCGAAGCTCGCCCCTCCCGCGGCTTTAGTTCAAGGCGACGCTGTTGATTCTTTGATTTCGCGGATGGACGTGCTCAATCATGAACTCGTCAAACATCTGGGACGGGTTTTTGACGATTTAGGTGTAGGCGTGAGACTGGGATGTCAAGATAATCCGGAAGTTTCAAGCGAAAAGGGTCTTGAATGCTTGAATGCTGAAAACCAGTTTCGACAGGACTATGGAAAATATGTGACGCGGTTACGAGCCTTAAAACTCTTCACCGCCGCAATGTTGGGAAGCGGGGACTCGCAAGAGCCTGGAATATACCAATCCTTGAATTTGACCCAGGCCCTACAAATTCGCAATAGGCTCGCTGCGGACATTTTCTTTATCCACACCAATTTCCCTTCCAGGAGAAGGTGGTCGCGCCAATTTTATATTCCCAATGGCGCGGGCGCCGATCAGTTGGGAAGCGATATCGCGAAAATCGGCGCCTTGTCCGAAGAAGAGGAAAAAGACGTCAACTTTATCCTCGACAGGTATCTGACGGTTGTTTGCGGGGGAGATTTTGCCCCTTCTCCCAGGACGTTGGCGTCTTTTCGCGAAACAGCGGCGCCCACTGCCCAGTTCGATCAATTTACCGCCCTCAAAGGCTTTTCTTTGGAGCTTTGCGGGAAATAAAAGAAGAGAAGACGCCGGGTGAAATTTTCGCTCGGCGGGCTCTTTCAATGATTTTAATGCGGCAAATTTTTCGGGAAAAGAGAAATATATTTTGATGGATTTGCTATAATAAAAGGATAGGCGATGGAGTTCGCCGCAACCTCCCTGGATTGTAAGGGATAATAACTCCTACCAGAGATGGTAGGTTTTTTTAAAAAGGAGGTTGTCATGCGCAAGGGCTTACTCTTATTCGCGTCTCTCTCCGCCGTTCTTGTTTTTGTTTCTGGATGCGATCCTCTGATTCAAATCGGAGGGGCTTTCTTCCCCTGCTGGTTGTTTTGTCCTATCCTAGGAGCGTTTCTTTCCTTCCTTTGCCGCCCCCTATTTATTGCCTTAAGGGTTGAGGATTTGTTGTGGCCGCGCGCTCTTGTTTATCCTTCCATTGCGGTTTTTATAGCTTGCCTGAGCTATATTCTTTTTTTTCGATAAGATATGGAAACAATTTCTTCGAGGGTGAAAAACGGCGTTAAAGAGAATCCCAGACATTTGCTGGCGGCGCTTATTAGTCTTGGCTCTATTGCTCTTGCGATAGGAGCGCTTTCATATGTTTTTTATCTCTATTACTTCTACCCGCGCACCTATGACGCCTATGTCCGCCCCAATACCATATCCATGGCGCCGCATGTGAGCGGTTGGATTATGGAATTGCCTATTGTAGATAATCAATATGTTAAAAAAGGAAGCGTTCTTTTTACTGTAGACGCGCGGCCCTATGCGGCGAAATTGGCCAGAAGAGAAGCGAATCTCGCCTATTCGAGGCAATACCTTGAGAGGGTTCAGAAACTCCTTCCCAAGCGCTTTGTCACGCCCAATGACGTTATTCGGGCTCGCACCCAGGTTCAGGCGGATGAGGCCGCGGTTGATCTCGCGAAACTGGATGTTTCTTATTGCAAAGTCCGAGCTCCATTTGATGGATATGTCACTAACCTTAATATTTCGCTTCATGAGTATGCCAATGAGGGGCGTCCGGTTTTAACCTTGGTGGATGATTCGGTCTGGTATGTTCTCGCCAATTATAGAGAAGAGTTTCTCCGATTTATAAAACCAGGAATGGCGGTCAAGATATACGTTCAAAGCTACCCTCATCAAGCTTTTCGGGGGCACGTGGAGGGACTGGCATGGGGAATTCACGTTCCAGGAGATCGGCCCCCCGTAAATCTTGTCCCTAATATTAGCCCGACCCTTAATTGGGTTATTTTATCTCAGCGCTTTCCTGTTCGCGTCATTATTGATGAACGCCACCCCGCTCAACCATTGAGGATGGGGCAAACCGCTGTCGTCACTATAGATGGCTATCACAAATCATAAAAAAACATTTTTTTTGCGTCGCCTGCGAACTGCGTTTGCATTGAGTTTCAGGCGTTGCCTGCGGCAATCAAGGGAAACGATTGATTTTGTCGTTTCCGAGCAGTTGTCTTACAGACCCGGCCGCTTTAAAGCGGCCTTAAGGATCTCGGCTATGGTCGCTGTTTTCGCCGCCTTAATGGCGATTTTTCACGTTCAAAGCGGGACTGCTCAGTATGCGTTTTGGCTCTTGGTGGCGCCTCCCGGGCCAATGATGAGGCCTTCTCAAACATTTACTCTCGCTTTTGCCGCCGCTGGGCTCATGGCTTTATCGGTTCCCCTGGCCGGCTTTATGGCCCAGGCTCCCGGAGTGATGCTTTTATTTGTTGGCCTTATAGCAGCCGCGTCCGTTTACGCGGTCAACGCTTTAAGACTTGGCGCGCGCGGATTTGTTCTCCAACTTATTTTTTTAGAAGCGTTTTATACCATGGTCGTCAGCCCATCCCAAGCTGGATTGCAAGCTGCCAACACTTTCGCGGGGTATGCAATCGCATTTTTAACGCTCTTTCTTTTTGACGCCTTTTTATGGCCCAGCCCGGCCGAACCCATCCTGTTGGAATCTCTTTCTGATAGTTTGCGCCGGGGAGGCAAGAGGCTTCTTCAAACTATTGAGATTGGGGAAGTTAAAAAAGCGGGTGAGTTTCGCCCTATATCCGCGGTTGAGTCCGACATCTCGGTTCATCTCCGTCTTCTTGAGCGCGT
Organism: bacterium; assembly: GCA_021810245.1. Taxonomy (GTDB): domain Bacteria; phylum Elusimicrobiota; class Elusimicrobia; order UBA1565; family UBA9628; genus JAKAQV01. The sequence goes on along the minus strand of JAJZJF010000001.1, from coordinate 25,475 downwards.
GAATCAAGAAGCTCGCGACGCTCAAAAGAGCTCTTTTTTTCTTGGTCAGATTGTTCGCGCGGAAAAGATATTTTCTCAAATGGAACGTCTCGCTTCTCTCCTTATCAATGCGGCGGGAGAGGCTGGATACTCAGAAGAAGATTCGGATGTTAAGCGGGTCATTCATGCCGCAGTGGGGGCGGTTAATGAAGCGGCGGATAATATTTTTATATTTTCAAAATCCGCAGCCTCGCGGCTGACTCTGTCAAGCTTGGCTTTGAGAGATCGTTTGCGCATTTTTATTTCTGAAATTGAACATCTTGAAAGACGGACTTCCGGGAATCCTGAGGGGTTGTCCAGGATGAGCGGAGTCATCATATCCCTCCATGAACTATCGCATATCCTAACTCGGCCGATTGAAGAGGCAAACAATGCCGCGCTCCAAGAATTATCTTTGTCTTCCCTGATCAAATCTCCGCTTGACCCTGTTTTGCTCCGTTTCAGCCTCAAGACGGCCCTTGCCGTTGTCATCTGTTTTATTTTTGGTTTTGTTTCTCATGACCCGCGCTTGTGGGTCGCGCCGGTCACGGTATTCACCGTCGCGTTTCAATCTTATGGAACGGCTATTCGCAGGATGTTTCTTCGATTGGGAGGAAGCGTCATCGGCGGACTCCTCATCCTTTTTCTGATGTCGGTCATAACGCCAAATTTTTCTACCCTTCCAGCTTATATGATCACGGCCTTTATTGTCGTTTTTATCGCGGGGTATGCGGGACAAAGTCATGAAAAAATAGCCTATGCCGGACGCCAAATAGGAGATGTTTTTATCATTATTTTCGTCGGCCTCGGCCAACCGCTGAATATTTATGATCCCTTTTGGAGGATTTCCGCCATCTTTATCGGAATTCTCGTTCCGCTTTTGATTTATAAAATTCTTTGGCCACAGAGGGCAGGCGATCAAATCGCGGCTCTCCTATCGCGGTTTCTTCATGGAATTTTGGACATGGCAGAGGAATCTTCAGCGGGCGATTCCGCGAAAAATTCTCGCTTTGAGGGGCATGGCGCGACTCAAATTCTTGCCGATTTGGTAAATCTCGCTGACGACGTGAAATTAGAGGGATACCAAAGCAATGTTAATTCCGCGGCGGTTTTAGAAGCTTCAGACGCTTTGTGGAAAATTTCGCATCGCTTTTCGGCCATTAGCTTCAGGCATATGAATCCGGATGTTTCTCGAAATTTTCCCAAGATGTCTCTTGCGCGGGATGGAGAATTGTCCGGTTTTTTACGACAGCTTGAAGCATGGGCTGATTTTTTCGAGAATGAAAAATGGAAAACTTCATCGGCTTGGTCTTTTGCGTCTCAGATTCAAGCCAATGTCCATGGCCCCAGGTCCTGGGAAGACTGGCTGCTCGGGAAGGAAGTTTCGGGCAGCAATGAATTAGCCTTACGCGGAGATTTTGAACTTTTTTGGCATCTGCATTATTTGATCGGAAAATTAAACGCGGCCCTGCCCGCGGTTTTTCCCGGGGGGAAAATGCGCAGGGACTGGAGAGAACTCATATGGAACGCACAGCCGGTTTAGCTCGCCGAAGTCTTATCGTCAGTATCTTTGTCGCGGCGCTCGCGCGGAGGGGTTATTCTTCCTTTCTCGCTTCTCGCCCCGAGACAAACCCCAATCTTTATGCTCCAGAGTCTTCCAATACGTTTTGGGTTTCAAGCCAAGGAAAATCGTCCTCAGCCAAGCCTAAAGGCTTTGAAAAAAAATCTCTTACTCCCCCCGGATTTGAATCTAATTCAGGAGAGAAAAAGATTGACAGCTTAATTAATACGGCTTTAAACTCCAATCCCGAGCTTGAAGCTATTTGGGAAAGAACTCGAGTTAAGGCCGCGACTTATGGAATGTCTTTTTCGCGGTACTATCCGCGCATTAGTTTTTCTTCGCAAGACGGCTATAGCCGTTTTATGTATAACTCGATTGTCCCTCCGGGAGACGATCGCCTAGGTTCGGCGAACGCTCAAATTGGCTTAGAGTATTCGATTAGCGAATTTGGGCGCCGCAGGTCCGAGGTTGCGGCCGCTCACGCGGCTCTCTTATCGGCCAATCTCGATTTTAACCGCAAGATAGAGGAAATTATTTTCAGAGTTAAAGGATCTTTTTACGCCTTGGCGGCGGCGCAAGAAATGGTGGATGCGGCCAAGGTCAATCTTGAGTTTGCCGAAACAGATTTTTTATCGGTATCGGATATGATGAAGCGCGGGCTCTCAACCCTGCCGGATTTAAAATTCGCGGAGGAAAGGCGCGCGCGCGCGAAACTAGACGTGGATGATGCAAGAGCCCGTCGGGCTGAGGCGCAGGCGGCTCTCGCGGTGGCTGTTGGGGTTCCATCCGACGTAAATTTAAAAGTCGGGACATTGGGGGAACAGGAAATTCCAAAGTTCCTAGGGTTGGATGCGGGGACTTTTATTAACCAGGCCTTGAATGCGCGTCCAGATCTTGCGGCGGAAGTGGAAAGGCTCAAAAATAGCGAGGCCATTGCGGCTCGCGCTGAAGCGGAGTTCCGCCCGACCCTAAGCTTTGGCGGGTATTACAATGAAACGCAGTGGTGGCTCAATTTGCACCATCCAACGCCGCTGCCCGCGATGGGCAACGCCCCCGTTCAAACGCCTTATTACTCCGAGGCGCAACCTTTTTATTCAGCTCTGTTTACTTTAAGATGGGACTTGTTCAATGGTTTTCGTCGTCATAACGACTTGAGCCGAGCCCATGCGATGGTCCATTCCCGTGAGGATATTCTGAAGTTGCATGAACTTCAGATCATCGCGGATGTATGGCGCGCCTATTTTGTTTTTGACGCGATGCGGCAGAAATATGAGGATGCTCTTAAGCTGTGGGACGCGGCGTCTGAGTCCTATGACGCCTATAGTAAAAGCTACAAAGAAGGATTAAGCAATATCGTCGAACTGATGTCAGCCCAGCGCGATTTTGCGCGCGCCCGTTACACGAAAATTTTAGCGACGGCGGATTTTTTGACGGCTTCAGCGAACCTTGACTACGCGGTTGGAGTTTCATCCGACGCATGGGCAAGATTGGCCCCGGCGCGATAGGCCAAAGGAGAAAATATGAAACTAGAGGGAGAACAAAAACTGTTGCGTATTTTTATTGGAGAGCAGGACGTCTGGAGTGGAGCGCCTTTGTATGAGGCTATCATCGGAGCGGCGCGCGAACTCGGCATGGCGGGGGCGACAGCGACTCGCGGGTTCATGGGATTTGGCCTCAAGGCCCATATTCATACAGCTAAAATGCTGGAGTTGTCCTACGATCTTCCTATTGTCATCGAGATCGTCGATAGCGAAGAGAATATTAACAAGCTATTGCCTAAGATTGATGAGATGGTCAAAGAAGGCCTGGTCACAATGGAGAAGGTTCATGTGATCCTCTATCGCGCCGATGCGACGCGCCCTCGATCAAAAAATCTAACGGAAAAGAAGGGGGGCTGATATGCGGCTTTTTCTGGTTCGACATGGAGAAACAGATTGGAATAAGAAAGGAATATTCCGCGGTACCGCCGATGTGCCGCTGAGCGATACGGGACGGGCGCAGGTTGCGAGTTTGGGAAAGGCGTTCTTTGATAATCCTATTAGAAAAATTTATTCCAGTCCCCTTTCACGCGCTCTGGACACGGCTAAAGCGATTGCCCGGGGGCGCCGTCAAGAGCGGCTCATTACGATAGATGAGGGCTTGACCGATATAGACCGCGGCAAATGGGAAGGCTTAACTCATCAACAGGCAAAAGGGGAATACCCGGAACTCTATGAGAAGTGGCTCTTGACTCCACAAGAGGTTCAATTTCCTGGAGGCAATACTCTGCCGCATATCCAAAACCAAGCTCGCGCTGTGATAGATCGCATTCAGAGAGAATCGGATGGGGATGTCGTTGTCATCACCCACCATGTGGTCATTCGCGCTCTCCTGTGCAGCCTACTGGACATTAATCTTTCTCATTTCCGCAGCTTTGAGGCTTTTCCGGCTTCAATTGGTCAGTTGAGGTTTGAATACTCCAAGTGGGTTTTGTATCGCCTCAACGATGTCTGTCATTTAGCCGAAACAAAAAAGAGCGACGGGTAGAAATAAAGGAGGAGCGTGTGGCAAAAATAACAGAAGTTAAGGCGCGGGAGATAATCGATTCACGAGGAAATCCAACGGTGGAAGTAGATGTGTCGTTGAACGACGGAAGTCTTGGTCGCGCGGCCGTTCCCTCCGGCGCGTCTACCGGAATCCATGAAGCGGCGGAATTGAGGGATAAGGACGCCAATCGTTATATGGGAAAGGGCGTTTTAAAAGCGGTAAAAAAAGTGAGCGAGCAAATCGGGCCAAAAATCATCGGTATGGACGCGTCGAATCAAAAAGAGATTGATGAAGTCATGATCCATTTGGACGGCTCCGATAATAAAAAATATCTCGGAGCGAATGCGATCGTGGGAGTTTCCATGGCCGTGGCTCGGGCCGCTGCTCAATCGTCGCGCCAACCTCTCTATCGCTACCTAGGCGGCTCAGGCGCATGCATGCTGCCATTAGTCGGCTTCAACATCCTCAACGGCGGCAAGCATGCCAGCAATAACGTGGACTTTCAGGAGTTCATGATCACGCCATGTGGCGCCAGCTGTTTTGCGGAGCAGCTTCGGATGGCTTGCGAGGTGTATCACCATCTTAAAATCTTGCTTGGGGATAAGAATCTCAGCGCGGGAGTGGGAGATGAGGGTGGTTTTGCTCCGGCGTTGTCTTCTAACGAGGAGGCTCTCAAGCTCATCGTCTCTGCCATTGAGAAGGCTGAATATAAGCAGGGCAAGGATATCGCCATTATGCTTGATCCAGCTTCCAGCGAATTCTACGACAAAGGGAAATACGCGTTAAAAGCCGATGGCCGTGAACTTTCTTCAGAGGCCATGGTGGATCTCTATGAAGCTCTTTTGGACAAATATCCCATTGTCAGCATTGAGGATGGTTTGGCAGAAGACGATTGGGAAGGCTGGGCGCTACTCACCCGTCGATTAGGCGGGAAAATTCAAATCGTCGGAGATGACATCTTTGTCACAGATATGAGGCGGCTCAAAAAAGGGATAGAGACAGGGGTGGCTAATGCAATTCTAATCAAGCTCAACCAAATCGGCACGGTCACGGAAACTTTGGAAACCGTTGGGCTAGCCAAGCGATCGGGTTATGCCTGTGTTTTCTCGCATCGATCGGGGGAGACGGAAGATTCTTTCCTGGCCGATATCACGATGGCGACCAATGCAGGACAACTTAAAAGCGGAGCCCCGGCCAGATCGGAAAGATTGGCCAAATATAATCAGCTTTTACGCATCGAAGAGGAACTGGGCGTCCGCGCAAAATTCGCTGGGCGTGGAGTTTTAAAAAAGAGATAGAGCCTGTCAATGAAAATAGTTGAGGGGGGATGTGTCGAATAATTACCGCAAAAAATTTATCAGTCCCGGAAAGGCCATGACGCCTGAAGGGGTTAGGCGGCGCGAAAAAATTCTCGGGCGCAATCCATGGGGCGGCCATAACCACAATGCCCTTGGATTGGAGTTTTTTCAAGGGCGCTTCTGGGAAACATCCGCGCGAGAATTTAAGATCGCAGCTGAAATCAATCCATGGAATGCGCGCTTCAAGGCGAACTTGTCCCGCGCGTATCTCGCGTGGGGGCGATGGAAGGATGCGGAGTTCTGGGCGCTAGAGGCTTTGCGTCAAAAGCCGGACGAGTCAGGAGCGCTTTTTTGCCTGGGGTTGTTTTATGAAAAACATGGGAAAACTGGCGCGGCTCTTGATTGTTATCGTCGTTGCGCGGCGTCGAAGCCGCCGATAGGAATTCGCGCTGATTTGGAGGAGAACATCCGAAATCTCATGGAGTTGGAAAAGGAGAAGCTCCGAAGCGCATAATTTATGGCCTTAAAAAACGAATCATCCAATTTCATTGAGTTAAATGAAGCCGCGCTTTGTTCATTAGGCGCAGGCCAAATGAGCCTGGATGGAGCGAAGCGATATCTTGATCGTATTTCTGATTTTTTGGCCGAAATCGGCCGGGAAGATTTGAATTCACGGCTGCAGGAACTCAAGCGTAAACTGTCTGAAAATGAGCTTCAAATCGTGGTGGTCGGGTCTTTTAAGCGTGGGAAATCCACGCTGATTAACGCTTTGGTCGGCGAGCCAGTTCTGCCGATGGCCGTCGTGCCGCTGACTTCGGTGGTCACCTTGGTGCGCTGCGGCAAAGAGAAAGCGGCCAATGTCGAGTTTTTAGGCGGACACCGGGAGAACATATCCTTCAACCATATCCCCGATTTCGTGGCCGAGGACCGCAACCCAAAGAATGAAAAGAAAGTGGATAGGGTCATCGTCGATATCCCATCTCCCTTCCTGCGCGAAGGGACCATCCTCGTTGATACGCCGGGAGTGGGGTCCATCTACCGACACAACACGCAAGTTGCCGAACGCTATTTTCCCAAGGCCGATGCCATGATCTTGGTCTTAAGCGTGGATCCGCCGATAAGCGAGTTGGAATTGGAATTTCTCAACTCCATTCGGCGCTGGACGAAAAGGCTTTATGTGATTGTCAACAAGGTGGATTATTTTTCCACCGAAGAACTGGAACAGTCGCTCCGATTTATAAGAAGCGCGCTTCGATCGGTCTTGGGCGAAGGGAATGCGCTCCTCTTTCCCATTTCCGCCAAGCGAGGTCTTGAGGCCAAGAAAAACGCGGATGCCGAGTTGTGGCGGCAAAGCGGCATGCAGAGTCTTGAGGACTCTTTAAACCATCTCATGATCGAGGGAAAAAGAAATCTTTTGAGACAATCGGTATCAGAGAGAGCGGAACGCCTTCTTGGAAATCTTTGTCTTGAAATTGAACTTGAGCTGGGGTCATTAACCAAGGCCGCGCAAGATATTGAAAATCAAGAAGCGGTATTTAAACAAATTTTAGAAACAACTCGCCGACGGCAATATGAACTTTCAAAACTCTATCGTTGCGATTTAAAAGACCATATTCGGACGATGCAGGAAGACTTGTATGAATACGTTCAAATTCAATTGAAGGAAATAACGGCCCAATTAACGGCGCTTTACCAAAATATTTGTCATCAGTCCTCATCGAAAATTCGTTCCCAGCTCAATAGGTATTTTTTAAATTCCGTCGAGACGTCTTTTCTTCGGTATCTGGAAAAAGAAGAGCCTCATTGGGCCAAAACTTTTCAAGAGATAACGGATAGATATTTGGAAAATGCAACGGATATGCTTAACGAGTCTCTTAAAGAAGTTTGCGCGGTTGCCAAAACCGAACACGAGGTTGTCCATAAACCCACGCTTATCGTTTCTCCGCCCACCGTCTGGTTTGTTTTAGAGGAAGTTCCGATTTGGGAGAGGAGTTTCTTGCCTATGCCGACGCTGCGGATGTTTAAATCTATTTTTTTAAAGGCCCTCAAGAGGAAGGTGGAAGAGGCCATGGATGTCAATGCCGGGAGATTGCGTTATGATTATGAGATAAGGCTTGAGGCAACGGCGGGTGAAGCGCAAAAAACAGTCGAGGATTTTTTTGAAGCTTCCATATTTGCCTTAAAGAATGCTGCTTTAACGATCGCGAGTCGGAAAACCCTAACCCAAGGAGACCTTCAAAAGAAAGAGGAGGTTTTGCGTGCGCGATTAAAAACAATTATGGGGATGCGAAACGGTCTGGCTAATAGGGCGCCGCCTCTGCCCCAGAAAAAATAAAGAATCTCTGAGCTATCTTATCGCCGCCGATGATGGAGCAGTCGTGGATTTGTGATTAGATCGCTCTAATTTGCGAGCGTTTCTTTCAGCGTATTTCCTCTCGATAAATTCCTGAAAATTCTTAAACGGAATACTCTCGCTCGAGATTGAGTTGATATCATGAGACTCTCGTAATCGGCGCATTGACTCAAGAAGCGTTTGAGCCGCCGCGTAAAGCGCGGGCGTGGAGTATAAAACGACTTTAAACCCAAGTTCGGCGAGCTCCTTAACAGAGAGAAGCGGCGTCTTTCCTCCATAAATGAGATTAATTTGTTTGTGCCCAGGAACTTCATCGGCGACCCGTTTGATTGCGTCGCGCGACGACAATCCATCAATGAGCGTCACATCCGCTCCCGCGGAGTGAAACATCTTGGCGCGGGAAATCGCTTCGCTTAGATCCATGGAATCGGTGCGGGCGATGACCGTCATGGGCGTCTGCCTGCTTTTTAAAGCGCATTCTAATTTGGCCATGTATTGCTCAATCGGAATAACTTGTTTGTTTCCGGAATGGCCGCAGCGCTTGGGCATGATCTGGTCTTCCATGATCACTGCGGCGACCCCGGAGTATTCGAGTTCGTGAATTACACGGAGGACATTGTCTTCATTGCCGTAGCCGTTGTCGATGTCAACTACTATCGGAATTTTTAACGCATTGACCACGCTCTTTGCCGCTGCCGCCGTTTCGGCTAAACTAGTAAGACCGATGTCCGGATTGCCCAGCATGCTCGCCGCGACTCCGTAGCCGCTGAGAAAAACCGCATTAAACCCGGCCTCCTCAAGAATCATCGCGCTTAAGACGTCGTAGCAGCCGGGAAGTTCGACGGCGCCTGGTTTGTTAAGTTGGGAGCGGAACTCCTCGGCCATGCCATTGATAGAGCTTTTCATACAAATATCCCTTCCTTTTATCGTTTCTTTAGGCATTTTAAATCGCCCAACCCTAATACGCTTTTTAACCAAAAGAGTTCGTTCCCCCAGCAACATCGTCGGATAAAATCAGTCAGAATCTTGAGGGTCGTCTGTAATTCCGCACCTTCCCTAATTTTCTAGTCTTCAGCCGTCAATAGTTGTTTAATCCGGGCTTGAGGAGCAAATTCGCATTCGCATTTTGCTTGACTTTATCGCTATAACATGATATATATTAGTAATATCATGTTTAAGGAGGTCGTCATGGCGTTAAAATCAGCTAAAGAACGGACGGCTCGCGCCCGCCTTCGTCAAATAATGAACGGCAGCAGAGGGATATTGAGAGCCAACCTGGTTCCCATGAAGCGGTATTGCGGCACGGCCACCTGCCGCTGCGCTAAGGGGAAGCGCTACTGGCATATCTCATGGTATGCCAGCCAAAGCCAACATGGGAAAATGAGAATGAAAAGCATCCCGCCCAAGCAGCTTGATGAGATTCGAGACTGGGCCAAGAGCTACCAAGAAGCGCGGAGGCTTCTTGCGATTGTTGGGGATGAACGTTGGAAGGAAATCGGAAGGGGAAAAGCCTAAAAAGAAAGTGTTGTCGCGCTTTGCGAAGTATTTGGAGCGGACATGGGATTTTGAGGAGTTATTGTCCCATGTTCATGATGGGCGCTTAGAACCTCAAATTCCCGTTCGGGCGGTGTGGCTGAGCGAATTTGGGATGCACGCCATGCGCCTGGGCAGCCACAACGCTCTAGGGCAGGAGTTAAAAATCCCCGCCCGCTGGGATCCTTGGGTCGGCGCATTAGATGGGCAGGAACCCTACTGCAGCTTTAAGCGGCGCTGTCCTGGCTGCATGAGGCGAGACATTAAAGTCGAGGGCGGAATAAAAACCCAATATTACCATCGCTACGTTGTGTTGCAGTTGGTTGGCGTTACGCCCGTCCTTGAACTGGATATAGAGCCGCTCTTGCCGGGGGATACGGAGGCTTCGGCGGGTCTGCGGTTATTAAAGCGGTTCACCAAGCGATGCTGGCCAATTTTATGATTCTTTTTTTAGCGTTCTTTTTAACGACGGTGTTCTTTGACCGTAATCTCAAGCGGCCGCAGCGTCAAGGCCGCACCAGGCTACATCTATCACGGCTATTCATGGATGACTTGGTTTTACAGAAGCTGGAATCCTTTTGGGCGCAACCTCCTTAGACTATTATCTTGCCGCGCAATATTATCCTACCACCCTGGCAAGCCGCTGGGGCGGCGGTGTTGGGGCCGGTCTTGATTTTATGACCGTCACGCCGCTTCCGCGTCGCTCCTAGGCTCAAAATCATGATCCGCGAATCTGCCAGCTTGGATTTCGCCACATTTTCCGACGCTTCCGCTGCGATGTGCGGAATTGCTGGGGAGAGACGCAAGAGCAGTTACACGGTATTTTAGAATGCTAAAATTAAGCCGATGTGCCCTAGTCATTGGATATATTTAAAATTACTTGTCTCGTCTACCTTTTGGATGGCGGTAGGGGCAATTGCAACAGCCGGAGCCGCCTTTGCCGCTTTGTGGACTACGAGGACCGCCAATAAGACGTTAAACCATCAAATTCAGCAGGCACAAGTCGATTTGTGGCGTTTGATGTGGAATGAATTCGCATACACTCTTAGAGGAGATAGAGGGCTCTGCGCCCTTCATTATTCCTGTAAAAGGTCCAGCGCAGATAAAGATGCTTTAGAAAGAGTTTACGCTCCAATAATGATTTTCTTCGAAAACCTAGGCTACCTAATAAAAAATGAGAAAGTGAACCGTGACACTGTCCGCCAGAGTCTCTTCGATTTTTTTGCTCCCTATTTTTATATTACCAAGGCATCCATACAGAAAGAGCACTATGCCGATTCGGAGGATTGGGAGAACATCTTTTGGCTTCAGGAACAATGGGGATATCCTAAATGGATGCATTATGATTCCGAATCGAAGGAATTGCTGCCGGGAGGGAAAGAAAATCTCGATTATTTTTTTAAGAAGGAAAAGAGCCTTCCCATAAATAAGCTCTTGCTTCCAATGAATCAACAATTGAGGAATCGCCATGTTTGAACAAACCTTTAAAAACATAGACGACATACTTCACAAAGATGCGGGATGCAGCAGCGAATTAGATTATGTGGAGCAAACCTCATGGATTCTCTTTTTAAAATATCTGGATGATTTTGAGAAAGACAAAAAAACTGCCGCCCAGCTTTCCGGCAAATCCTATGACGGGATTATCGACAAACAATATCAATGGGAAGTCTGGGCGTTTCCCAAAGATAAAGACGGAAAAATTGACCACCACAAAGCCTTGACGGGCGATGACCTTAAAGATTTTGTTGATCAAAAACTGTTTCCCTATCTCAAAAAATTTAATACTTCGGCCGAAAGCGCTGACACCATCGAATACAAGATCGGCGAAATTTTCAGCGAGATCAAAAATAAAATCCAAAGCGGCTACAACCTGCGCGAGGTCATCAACCGCGTTAATGAACTGCGCTTTCGCTCCAGCGCCGAAAAACACGAGATGTCGCATCTCTATGAAGGCAAAATCAAGAATATGGGCAACGCGGGCAGAAACGGTGGCGAATACTACACGCCCCGTCCACTCATTAAAACCATCGTTAAGGTGGTAGCGCCCAGCATAGGCGATAAAGTGTATGACGGCGCAGTCGGATCGGCGGGTTTTTTGTGCGAAGCGTTTGAATACTTAAAAACCAGCAAGAGCCTAAATACCAAAGACTCGGAAACGCTTCAAAAAAAGACCTTTTACGGCAAAGAGAAAAAATCACTCGCCTATATCATCGGCACGATGAATATGATTTTGCACGGCATCGAAGCCCCCAATATCGTGCATACGAACACCCTCGCGGAAAATTTAGCCGATATTCAGGAAAAAGACCGTTATGACATCGTTCTTGCCAATCCGCCGTTTGGCGGCAAAGAACGCGCCGAGGTCCAGCAAAATTTTCCGATTAAGACCGGCGAAACCGCTTTTCTGTTTCTCCAGCATTTCATCAAAATACTGAAAGCGGGGGGCAAGGCGGGTGTCGTGATCAAAAACACGTTTCTTTCCAACACCGATAATGCCTCTGTCAGTCTGCGAAAACTTTTGCTAGAAAATTGCAATCTGCATACAATTCTGGACTGCCCCGGAGGCACGTTTCAAGGCGCAGGCGTAAAAACAGTCGTGCTGTTTTTTGAGAAGGGCGCGTCCACGCGCAAAATTTGGTTTTACCAACTCAATTTAGACCGAAACCTCGGCAAGACCAATCCGCTCAATGAAAATGACTTGGCGGAATTCGTGAAATTGCAAAAAACCAAAGCCGATTCAGAAAATTCATGGTCAATCAATATTGCCAATGTTGATACAAATACTTTTGACCTCTCAGTAAAAAATCCGCACAAGAAAGATGAAACAGTTCTCCGCGACCCAAAAATAATCATGGATGAAATTGCCGCGCTGGACGCCGAAAGCGCAAAGGCGCTGGGGGATATCAAAGTGTTGCTTCCAAAATAGAATGGCCAAGCTCAATGTGCTAAGCCGTGAGATCCAAATGCTGACGGTCGCGGAAGAGGATTATATCTGTCTCACCGACATCGCCCGCTATAAGAACAAAGATGCCACCGATGATCTTATCCGCAATTGGCTACGGAACCGCAACACCATCGAATTTTTAGGGGTCTGGGAACAGATCAATAACCCCGCTTTTAATCCCGTCGAATTCGACGGGATTAAAAAGTTGGCCGGGCTCAATAGCTTTACATTGACCCCCAAGCAGTGGATACAGAGAACCGCCGCCGTCGGCGTTATTTCCAAAGCCGGGCGCTACGGCGGCACCTATGCCCATAAGGACATCGCCTTTGAATTCGCGTCGTGGATTTCGGTCGAGTTCAAACTTTATCTCATCAAGGAATTCCAGCGACTTAAGGAGGAAGAGCATAAGACGCTCGGCTGGGACATCCGGCGCAACCTCGCCAAACTCAACTACCACATTCACACCGATGCCGTACGCGAACACTTGATTCCGCCTGAGTTAAGTCCTGCGCAAACTGCTCTGATCTATGCCAGTGAAGCCGACGTGCTAAACATGGCGCTGTTCGGAAAGACCGCAGCCCAATGGCGCGGGGAAAATCCAGGCAAAAAAGGAAATATCCGGGATCAGGCCGGTAGCGCCCAGCTTGTCTGCTTGTCTAACTTAGAAAACCTCAATGCGCTCTTTATCGCTGAAGGCCACGTCCAATCCGAGCGTCTTCGCCGCCTGAACCAAATCGCCATCCAACAAATGCGCATACTCAGCGGCGATCGGCGTTTGCCAAAGTTGAGGGAAGGCAAGAAGGACGGCGATGAGTAGCGCTGGACGCCGAAAGCGCGGGAGTGCTAGGGAAAATTAAGTTGCTGATATGAAAAACGGGTGGCAATATAAGCGTCTTGGCGATGTTTGTGAAATAATCAAGGGCCGCAAACCAGTTTTAAAAAGAACTCCATTGAATGGCGACTTGCCTTACTTAGTCGCAAAGGTTATGCGCAATAGCAAAGATGCTGAATACGCGTCGCTTAAAGATCGAAACTCCATCGCTGTCGAAACATCAGAGACTATCATCATTTGTGATGGGTCAAATTCTGGCGAAGTATTTACCGGGTTCCGAGGCATTCTTTCTTCAACGATGGGAAAAATTTCCAAGAAAGCGGAAATTGATGACAACTACCTTCGGGCATTCTTGGCTTCTACATTTGAAGTCTTCAATGGAGCGAAAACTGGCGCTGCAATTCCACATCTCGATAAGAATGCCCTGTACGATCTTCAGTTTCCATGCCCTCCGCTTCCTGAACAAAAGCGCATCGTCGGCATCCTCGACAAAGCATTTGACGGCATCGCCACAGCCAAAGCCAACGCCGAAAAGAACCTGCGAAATGCCCGCGAGCTTTTTGAAAGTCATCTGCAAACCATCTTTACCCAGCGCGGCGCGGGGTGGGTGAAAGCCAGTTTGGGAGAAGTGTATGATGTTCGCGATGGGACACACGATTCGCCGAAATATCATGAGACCGGTTACCCATTAATAACATCGAAGAACCTAAAACATGAAGGGTTATCGTTCGATAAAGTTAATCTGATCAATGAACAGGATTACAATAAAATCAACGAGCGAAGCGCGGTTCACAAAGGAGACGTATTGTTTGCGATGATTGGAACGATTGGCAATCCAACGCGTGTAACTATTGAGCCAAAGTTTGCGATAAAGAATGTCGCATTGTTCAAGGTCCCTCCAGGACAAAATGGCGCGTTTCTGAAGTATTACTTGGGTTCAGGTTTGGTAATTTCAAAAATGATGAAGGATGCCAGGGGTACGACACAAAAGTTCGTTGGCCTTGGTTATCTTAGGGGGTTTCCCATCAATATTCCTCCGCTTGCGATACAGATCAAAATTACTGAAAAACTCAATGAATTGTCGAATGAAACCCAGTATCTCGAAGCCATCTATAAGAAAAAACTCGCCGCGCTTGATGAGTTGAAGAAATCGCTGTTGCGCCAAGCCTTTCATGGCCAACTATGAACCAGCAATGAAAATATTCCTGGCCCGAAACAGAGAACTAACTGCCGATGCGATCTTAATCGGTCTCTTGGATCACGGTCTTTTCGGCGAGAAACCACCACCTTGCTTTACCTCCAAGGGCCTAGCAGAAATGGCTCGCAATCATTTCAAAAATATCTTCTCTCAGTCCAATGAGGAAAAACTTAAGAAAGTCCTCAAGAAATGCTCGCATGACTATATACGCTATGCGGCGCTACGCGATATTAACATTCCCCGTCACCTCGGCATCCCTCATCCAGAGAGCTATTCCGTTCAAGCACTCGCTATCAAACAACACTGGGACAAACTCCGTGCGCATTACGCTAAGCCGAAGAGAAGAGTGAGTCAGGTTTATGTACGCCCACTAAGTGGAGGTCGGATTTTTGAAATGAATTATAAGGGTTCAGATCGCTTTGAGTTAGAGGAGAACGAGCTCCAGTGGATGGCAGGCGCACAATACATCGCTAAAACGGATATCTCAGCGTGCTTTCCCAGCATCTACACACATTCAATTCCATGGGCACTACATGGCCGCAATGCCGCTAAGAAAGACCATCGCCTACTGACGCTGTATGGGAATATGCTTGATCAGTGCACGCAGCACACTCGCGATAGTCAGACCAATGGATTGCTAATAGGACCACACGCTTCAAATATCATTTCTGAGATTATTCTAACCCACATCGATGATGAAATGTTGAAAAAGAGATACACCAAATTAAAACGGTACATCGATGATTACGAATTCTACGCTGACTCGCGTGATGAAGCCGAACAATTCCTCCATGACCTCGGGTTAGCCTTAAGAGAATACGAGTTGACGATCAATGAGAAGAAGACACGGATATTTCCCCTCCCTAGGCCAAGCGAGGAAAATTGGGTTCGGGAGTTGAATCGATTTGTATTTCCTAGTGGTGAAGACGTCAAGTATTCAAATATCCGTTCTTTTCTTGATTTGGCCATTGAGCTTTCGCAATTAAATAGCACATCCTCTCCTCTTAATTACGCAATTAAAATGATGCCGAGAAACCTCAACCAGCGAGCGCGGAAGATGTATCTCCAAGAGGCCATCAACCTGGTACTCGCTTATCCATACCTAGCTCCCATTTTGGACCAACATGTCTTTGACCAATATCCGCATGAAAAACTGGGTGTTGCTGTGGCGGGATTTGCAGCGAATCTGATTCGTATTGGGCTCAAGAAGATTTATCCCGATGCAATAGCGTATGCACTTTACTACGCACTGAAGCATGAGACCCATCTAAAACTACAGGAATCCGAACTCTTAAAAGCGCTTGATTTGAATGATTGCCTTCTCTCCGTGCTTTTACTGGAATATTCTAAACGCCACAATCTGAAGCTAATTCAAAAAGAAATTCAAATTAGATCCGACGCTTTAAAATCCGACGATTCACGCGCACGCGACAGGCAATGGCTACTCATCTATCAAACATGGTCGGCTAAAGATCTGGAAAGGAATGCCCAATCATTTTTATCCATCTTAAAGAAATCGAATTTCAGATTCCTCCAATTTCCTTCTAGGCCTCATACACCGTCAAAAACTAAGGCATCATCAACGAAAAATTCCAAATCGCCGAGGGGCGCCAATGCCAAATAGTTTAGTCGCTCCAACGCTTCTTTCCATTTGGCTCCCTCGTCATTCCGGCGGAAGCCGGAATCCAGGCTTGAGAGATCGGCTGAAATTGACAGGAGGCTTGCGTCTGGACCCCGGCTTACGGATTGCCGGGGTGACGGACTGTAAATGGATTTATGGAAGACACTCCACTAGGAAGTATTGGAATAAACTCAAAGAGCGCCTTGGCAAAGAAGGCAGTCAACTGGTATCAAATTGTTACCAGTTGAAAATGGCCGCCGATAATGGGAAGATGCAAGATGCGACTGGCCGATGCCGCCACCGATGAGACATTATGGAACGGCAAGTGGAAAACTCTTAGCAATGGAACTAAATAGCGCCACTAATCGTATACATATCATGGGCCATCAAGGAGGATGCAATGTTAAATAATCTAGCTATTTTCGAAGGTCATAAGATTCGCCGCAGTTACGATGAAAAGACCGAAACCTGGTGGTTTTCAGTCGTAGATATTATCCGAGTCCTAACGCGACAGCCGGACTATCAGGCAGCCAGGAAGTATTGGAAGGTCTTAAAAGGCCGCTTGGCCAAGGAGGGCAGTCAACTGGTATCAAATTGTTACCAGTTGAAAATGGCCGCCGATGACGGGAAGATGCGGCTGACCGATGCCGCTACCGCGGAAACTCTCTTGCGCCTTGTGCAGAGCGTTCCCAGCCCAAAGGCCGAACCCATTAAACTCTGGCTGGCAAAAGTCGGTTACGAACGGATGCAAGAGATGTCTGACCCCGCGCTTTCCCTTGACCGCGCCCGCGAAACTTGGAAAAAACATGGCCGCAGCGAGAAGTGGATTGAGCAGCGCATGACGGGGCAGGAAACGCGCAATAAGCTAACCGATTATTGGGCCAATCATAAAATTAAAAAAGGCGATGAATACGCCATTCTGACCAACATCATCCATCAGGAATGGGCCGACATTAGCGTTCAGGAACATAAAAATCTCAAAGGCCTTAAAACCCAAAACCTGCGCGACCATATGACTGAGGCGGAGCTGATCTTTACCGCTCTTGCCGAATTGTCCACACGCCAGATCGCTGAAAGCGCTGAGGCCACCGGAATGACTGAAAATAAATCTGCGGCAAAGACGGGGGGCAGCATCGCTAAAAAGGCCCGAGTAGAACTAGAAAGCAAAACCGGCAGAAAAGTCATTTCCAATGAAAGCTATTTGCCGCCGCCCAAAGACTTAAAGAAACTCCAATGAACGAAGCCGACACCAGAGCTGAACTTATTGATCCCGCGCTCAAAGCGAGCGGCTGGGGTGTAGTCGAGAATTCTAAAATCCTTCGGGAATATCGCATTACTAACGGAAAAATCCAGACCGGCGGAGGGCGCGCCAAGCCGCTCATCGCCGATTATGTGTTGATGTACCAGGGTAGAAAACTCGCCGCTCTTGAAGCGAAAAGCGATGAGGAAGAAGTGGGGGAAGGCGTAGGGCAAGCCAAGAATTACGCCGAGAAACTCCATTTAGACACGACCTTTTCCAGCAATGGAAAAGAAATTTATCAGATTTGCATGGAAACCGGTGAAGAAGGCTTGGTCGCTAAATTTCCTACGCCGGATGAACTCTGGAATAAATCTTTTGCCCCAAAAAACCATTGGAGAGATCAATTTAATCAGGTTCCTTTTAACGATATGGGTGGAGCGAGAAGTCTCCGCTATTATCAGGAAATTGCGATCAATAAAACAATGTCTGCCATCGCCGATGGAAATCCGCGCATCTTGTTGACCTTAGCGACAGGCACGGGAAAAACTTTTATCGCCTTTCAGATCGCGTGGAAACTTTTTCAAACTCGTTGGAATTTGAAGCGTGACGGTTCAAGAAGACCGCGCATCTTGTTTCTGGCAGATCGGAACATTCTGGCGGACCAAGCCTTTAATGAATTTTCCGCATTTCCCGAAGATGCCTTAGCGCGAATTAGGCCTGAAGAAATCAAAAAAGCGGGCGCGGTGCCAACCAATGCCAGCATTTTCTTCACTATTTTCCAGACTTTCATGAGCGGCCCCAACAACCAGCCTTATTTCGGCCAATACCCCGCCGATTATTTTGATTTCATTATTATCGATGAGTGCCATCGCGGTGGCGCCAATGACGAAAGCAACTGGCGGGGTATCATGGAATATTTTTCATCCGCTGTTCAGTTGGGCCTGACCGCAACACCTAAACGCCAAGAAAACGCGGACACCTACCGTTATTTCGGCGAACCCGTGTATATCTATTCGCTTAAAGAAGGCATCAATGACGGCTTTCTAACGCCCTTTAAAATAAAACGGATTAAGACTACGATTGATGACTATATTTACACAGCTGATGACAGGATCTTAGATGGCGAGATAGAAAAAGAAAAACTTTATAAAGAGCCTGACTTCAACAGAATCATTGAGATTAAAGAGCGCGAAGCCAAACGAGTGCAGATATTTCTATCTGAAATGAACCAAAACGAAAAATCCATCGTATTCTGCGCCACTATAGATCATGCGACAGCCGTCCGTGATTTAGTCAATCAATACAAAACGAGTAAAGAGCCAAACTACTGCGTGCGCGTCACCGCCAATGATGGTCTTCTGGGAGAACAGTATTTGCGCCACTTTCAAGACAATGAAAAGACTATCCCGACCATTTTGACGACATCGCAGAAGCTCTCCACTGGAGTGGACGCCCGCAATATCCGCAATATCATTCTTATGCGTCCGATTAATTCCATGATTGAGTTTAAGCAAATCATCGGACGCGGAACGCGGCTTTTTGACGGCAAAGAGTATTTCACTATTTATGATTTTGTGAACGCCTATCATCATTTTGCCGATCCTGAATGGGACGGAGAACCGATAGAGCCCGAGCCGAAAATAAAACGGCCCAAGGAACCTCCTATTGAGCCGCCCGATCCACCTGAGCCGTCGCAGCCGAGAAAGAAAATCAAAATTAAACTTCGAGATGGGAAAGAGCGCGAAATCCAACACATGATAGCGACATCTTTTTGGAGCGCCGACGGCAAGCCCGTTTCAGCGGAAGAGTTTTTACGAAATCTGTTTGGAAAGTTGCCCGATTTTTTTAAGAGCGAAGATGAATTGCGTAAAATCTGGTCTAGTCCCATTACGCGCAAATCGTTGCTTCAAAAACTTAATGACGCCGGATACGGCAAAGACGAGCTGGCGAGCTTGCAGAAATTAATTGACGCCGAAAAAAGCGATTTATTCGATGTTCTGGAATACATTTCTTTCGCGGGAAAACCGATCACGCGGGAAATGCGCGTAGCCAAAGCCCAGTTTGATATCTTCGACACATTAAACGAAAACCAGAAAGAGTTTTTGGAATTTGTCCTCTCCAAGTATATTGAAACCGGGGTTGAGGAACTTGACCGAGAAAAACTACCCGAACTTTTAACCCTGAAATATCACGCGCTGGACGATGCCATAAAAACACTTGGCAGCGTTGAATCCATCAGCGCCGCTTTTATTGATTTTCAAAAATATCTCTATGAACGAAACCCCTCCCCAACAATTCCGCACCTTCCCTAATTTTCTAGTCTTCAGCCGTCAATAGTTGTTTAATCCGGGCTTGAGGAGCAAATTCGCATTCGCGATAACGCAAAATAAAGTTCGGACTTTAATGAGCGGGTAGAAAAGAAGTAAGGGCATAGCTCGTTCTTGAGAGAACAGGAGGCTATACCCAGTGAGGACATTATACTTTAACGAGAAGGATCTGGACATACGATTACGAGCTTCTCCAAACTGCAATCTTTTCTCGTTCATGCAACGTTATACGCTTGTATTTCCTCATACCTGCCTATCCTACCGCAGGTCTTCACTTTTCAAAGTGTTGCAATAGCATATTGAACTTGGGGGGGGCGTGCTTAGCCTTGCGGGGAGAGACTTGGAAAGGTTATAATAATAAAGATAATCAATGGGTTCCTGCCTATTCTGTAAGATAGCCGCGAAAGAAATTCCTTCGCAGTTTATTTTTGAAGATGGAGAGGCCCTAGTATTTAAAGATATTAATCCCAAGGCTCCAACGCATGTTTTAGTCGTTCCTAAGAAACATATCGCGAGCCTTTCGGCTTCGACGGATGAAGACCGAGCTTTGCTGGGGCATTTGCAAAGAGTGGCGGCTCGTGTCGCTGAGTCCTTGGGCCTGGATTCGTTTCGCCTTGTCACCAATAACGGCGCAGGGGCTGGGCAAACCGTGGACCATTTGCATTATCATTTGATGGGCGGCAGGGCCATGCAGTGGCCGCCGGGTTGATTTGAAAAAAAGGGGGTGAATGTTCATGGTTTTTGTTAAATTACGCGAAGGCGAAGGCGTTGACGACGCGTTGCGGCGCTTTAAGCGCGAGTGCGAAAAAAATGGGGTTCTTCGCGAGATTAAGCGCAGAGAATTCTACCTCCCTCCTTCTTTGAAGCGGAAAATGAAGGCGGCGGAGTCAAGACGGAAGATGATGCGTTCTAGACGGCGAAAGACTGTTTAAGTCAGGGGGAAAAGTGGGCGTTTCAGGCGATATAGTCGAGGCGATTCGTTTAAAGTTGGATATTGCCGACGTTGTCTCCGATTATGTCCCGAACCTTCAGCGTTCCGGAAAGAATCTGAAGGGGCTATGCCCTTTTCACAACGAAAAAACCCCCTCTTTTATCGTCAGCTCCGAAAGGCAGACATTTCACTGCTTTGGCTGCGGAGAAGGGGGGGATGCTTTTTCTTTTTTAATGAAAGTCGAGAATTTAACTTTTCCGGAGGCGCTTGAAAAATTGGCGGCTAAGACGGGCGTGCCTTTGGTTCAAACGGAAAAGAAAGATCGAAACTACCAAGAGAAGATGGGGCTTAAGGCGATCCTTGATTTCGCTTCTTCTTTTTACCATAGCCAGCTTCTTGTCTCGCCTGCCGCCGAGCCCGCGCGGAGATATCTGGCTAGTCGCAAGGTTTCCAAAGAATCCCTGGAGCGCTTTCAATTGGGCTTTGTCCCTGACTCCAACATTTTTTTAGAGGCGGCAAGGAAAAAGGGTTTTTCCGAAGCCCGCCTGATCGCTGCGGGGGCGGCGGTCAAAATCAATGGCCGCTTAAGGCCTTCTTTTTTCGGACGGATTCTTTTTCCCATTCGGGATTCCAAGGGGGGAGTCGTCGGCTTTGGCGGACGAGTTCTAAATTCCGAAATTCAGCCCAAATATCTTAACTCCGCGGAATCTCTTCTTTTCTCCAAGAGCCGCATTCTCTATGGCGTTTTTGAGGGCCTGTCTTCTATTCGCTCAAATCGGGAAATCATTTTAATGGAGGGCTACCTAGACGTCTTGATGGCGCATCAGTATGGAATTGACACCGCCGTCGCCCCCTTGGGGACAGCGATCACCTCTGAACACGCCAAAACCATTAAACGCTATGGAGCAAAAGCCGTCATCGCTTTCGACCCGGATTCAGCGGGGCGAACGGCGGCCTTGCGCTCATCCGAGATTTTACTTCCCGAGGATATTGACGTTCGCATCGCGGTCTTGCCGGAAGACAAGGACCCCGATGAAATTTTAATTGAAAAAGGCGCCGCAGCTTTTAAGGCCCTTTTGGACAAGGCTCTGGATCCTGCGGCTTTTAAAACCGAAATGCTTTTGTCCGGACAAAAAGGGCCGCTGACTTCGTCTAAAAAGTCCGAGGTCGCCCATGATGTTTTTGCCTTGATTTCAAAGACCTCCAATGAGGTTTTGCGCTCTGATTGGCTGCGCTCCTTATCCCAACGACTTCAAATTTCGGAAGATTCTCTGCGGATGGAATTTAAAAAAGAGGCAGATAAAAAATTTCGCTTTCGCCGGCCTTATGAGTCGAGCGAGAGACAAGGCGATTTAAATGCTAGTCCGGTAAAAGTCGAGACAAGCCCTTTTGAGCGGCAGGTTCTTTGTTTGATGATGAAAAACCCGTCCTTGGCTTCGATTGCCGATGAGACCCATTTTCGTTCTCCGGATGCCAAGGCGACCTGGCAGGCTCTTTTAGCGGTTGAACCGCATTTGCCGGGTTGGCCGGCGCGTTTGTTGGAAAACGCGGGCACAGCCAAGCCTTTGGCGTCGGAACTTCTCATGATCGCAGACAGCATGGAAGGGGAAGACCCCCAACAAGAACTCAACCGCATTTTCACGCGCCGGCGCCTTGAGGAAAGGTTGCGGGAACTTGAGGGGCGCATTCATTCCCAACAAGAGGGCGAGTTGCATCCAGATCTCAGACTAGAATATCAGAAAGTACTTTGTGAACTAAAAGGGAGCAGGTAATTATGGCCATTCATGCGAGTCAAGCGGTAAAAAATCTAATCGAAATGGGGAAAAATCACGGGTATTTGACGCTCGATGAAATTAACAGGACCTTGGGGCCCGCCAATATCAGTTCGGAAGAGGTCGACGATTTGATGTCGACCTTGGAGGATTTGGGAATCGAGGTCGTCGACAAGAAAAAATCTCTGCCTGATTCGACTCCCGAGCGAGAGCGTTTTAGCGAAGAGTGGAACTCTTCCGCGGACGTTTCTAACTCGATTCGGATGTATCTCTCCGAAATGGGAAGAGTGCCGCTTCTCAGCCGCGAGGAAGAAGTGACCTTGGCTAGAAATGTTCGGGAAAGAGAGCGGGAACTGAGACTTTTAGTTTTGGAGTCTCCGGTGGCGATGCGCGAAATCCGCAGCTGGGAAACTTTAATCGAACAAGAAGAGATGACCCCCAAGGAGTTGATGCCTAGAGGGCGCAAGACCGATTCGGAACTGGCCGGAATGAAAAAGAAAATGAAAACCGTTTCCCGTTTTATCGCGGAATCGGAAAAAGTGATGGCGGGTTTGCGCTCTCGCCTGAACAATCCCAATTTAAAGGAAAAAGACCGCATCGAAATTAATAAGGCCATCGAAAAAAGAAATAAGGCAGTCATCGAAAAAATTCTAAGCCTTGATCTTAATCAGGATAAAATTAAGCGCTTGACCAATAAAGTCAAAAATCTCGCTTCCAAAATTCGCGAGTGCCATGACGAAATTGAGCGCTATAAAAAGAGATACGGCGCCAGTTATGAGGAACTTACGCATTATTTTCAACAGATTAAAAGTGGAAAGATGACGGAAGCGGCGTTTAAGGCCAAAACCGGCTATGCCCCGTCCGCCGTGGAGGCCGCTCTTGAAAATATGGGGGCGGTGGTTGAAAGACTTCAGCGCATTCAAAATACGCTTCCGATTCCGGTGGAGAGGTTTTTAGAGTTAGACGATAAAATCGTGCGCTTGGAAGAGACGATTCTAACCGACAAACTCAAGCTCATCAAGGCGAACTTGAGGCTGGTGGTCTCTATCGCCAAAAAGCATGTCAACTCAAACCTTGAACTTTCGGATTTGTTCCAGGAAGGCGGTTTGGGGCTGATGAAGGCAGTCGAGAAATTTGAATATAAGCGCGGGTTTAAATTTTCCACTTACGCGACTTGGTGGATTAGGCAATCCATCAATCGCGCCATTGCCGATCAGGCGCGGACTATCCGCATTCCGGTTCATATGAAGGAATTGATTTCCAAGCTCACCAAGGTGTCTCGGAAATACCGCCAGGAATACGGGCGAGAACCTACCGTCGAAGAGTATTCAAAATCCATGCACCTGTCGATGGATAAGGTTAAAAATGTCCTTAAGATTATGCAAGAGCCAGTTTCTCTGTCTACTCCCGTCGGAGAAGAGGATGATTCTTATCTGGAGGAATTTTTAGAGGATAAAAGCAGCCACCCCGCGTCTTACTCGGCGGCTTCTTTCCTTAGAAAAAAAGAAATTGAGCAGGTCCTGGCGACTCTAAGCGACAGGGAAGCTAAAATTGTCAAATTGCGCTTTGGAATTGACACCGGGTATCCCAGGACGCTGGAAGAAGTGGGCCGGCTTTTCCGCGTCACTCGGGAGCGGGTTCGCCAGATCGAGGCCAAGGCAATCCGAAAGCTTCGGCATCCATCCCGAAGTAAACTCCTAAAAGACTACATGGAATAAGACTTTGAAAAAATATATTCTGCCTCTCTTGGTTCTCGCTGTCGCGGGGTGGATTTATTTTGAGAAATTTATCTTGCCCTCGATGCCAAGATGGGAAGGCGAAGCGGTAGGCCGAGAAATTGGAGAAATTGTCAAGGCTCAAATGGCTTCAAGGCCGCAAAATAATTCAAACCCGCCCTTGGAACACGCAACACCCCTAGTGCCGCGCGTGAGTTTCTCGGGGAAAGAGGGGAGTCCCGTGTCTTCTTCTGTTGTCGCGCCTCCGCCGCCTTCTAATTAGTCTTTAAGCGCGCGGCGCAAAAAACCGTTCGAGGCGGAAAGCTTTCGCCGCGCCTGGGATAGGTCTAGGTTTTTTTTGAACATCAAAATCGCCAGTTTCGCGTTTCCGCGGGCCTTGTTTAAAAACCTTTCGGCGGTTTTTGGGGGCGCTTGCGTGATTTCCGATACAATTCGAACGGCTCTTAATTTAAGTTTGCGCGATATCGGCCTTAAATCCACCATCCAAGGGCCGTAGGTTTTTCCGAGTCCGACCATCGCGATGGTGGTCAGCATATTGAGAGTAAGTTTGGTCGCGGTTCCGGCTTTAAGGCGGGTAGAACCTGCGATGATTTCTGGTCCCACGTCTAGCGCGATGACGACTTCGGCCAAGGACTGGCGGCCTTCTTGAGGATTGCAGGTTAAGAAAATAGTCCGGCATCCGCGTTTTTTCGCGAATTTAAGAGCTGAGCGAGTAAAAGGCGTCAGC
This sequence comes from bacterium, assembly GCA_021810245.1. Classification (GTDB taxonomy): domain Bacteria; phylum Elusimicrobiota; class Elusimicrobia; order UBA1565; family UBA9628; genus JAKAQV01. The sequence continues at coordinate 855 of JAJZJF010000001.1, read as the reverse complement.
CCGCTAGCGGCAATCCCGATTACGGCGTCTTGTGGAGTTAAAATTTTTTGAAGGGCGGGTTTGATGGGAAGATCTTCGGCGCCCTCATGAGAGGCAAAGACAGCGGTTTTCCCGCCCGCGATGACGGCCTTAATTAAATTGGGAGACGTTCCGAAAGTGGGAGGACATTCCGCCGCTTCTAGGACGCCAAGCCTGCCGCTGGTTCCCGCGCCGAATAAAAAAATTCTCCCTTTTTTTGCCAGGCATTGCCGGAGAATCTCCGCGGCTTTGGAAATTTGGCGAAGTTTTTTCCGAACCGCATAGACGACTTTTTCGTCTTCTCTATTCATCAAAGATGCGAGTTCCAAAGGCTTCATTCGGTCTAGATTAGAATAAGGCGGCGCTTTTTCCGTCGGGAGGCGGGAGTAAACTTTAAATGGAGCGCCTAAAGAGCTCAAGGGTTTACTATCGCCGGTCCGGTGGAGAAGGCCACGCTTGAAGCCTGAGTTGAGATCAGGGTGGATGTCACGGTAGAAGTGGAAACTGCCGGCGGCGGCAATATCTTGACGGGGTTTTTTATCCAATCGGCTATTTGTTGCGCCACAGGTCGGTAAAAGGCGATTTTACGGCCATTGAGATTTGGAATTGAGATTAAACTCGCATTTTGGTCGCCCGCGGACAAGCGCGCGAATTGGTATAAAAGCGGAGCCTCGTGAGATGATTTGCGGTCGCTATCCGCGTAGATGAGCAGCACCGGCCGGTTTTTATAGGCCCTCATGGCATTGACGGTTAAAACTTCTTCGTAATTAAGGCCCGGAGAGATCAAAACCACCATTGCAATTTCGGGGTGGACGGCCGCGTATTTGAGGGCGAGAC
>JAJZJF010000136.1 GCA_021810245.1 bacterium | reverse complement strand
TCCGCATATGCGGAGATAGGCCCTTACAGCGTCATCGGATCCAACTCTAAAATATGTTCGCGCGCCGTGCTTAAAAATTGTATGCTTTTTGATAATGTCGTGGTAGAAAAAGAGGCGCATTTATCCAACTGCATTTTAGGGCCCAACAGCGTCGTCAAAGAAAGCATCAACGCATATGAAGCCGCGGTCCTAAATATGCCCCAACAATAAGGAGATACCATGGAAAGACAAGGCAGACATTTCTTTACTTCAGAGTCGGTCACCGAAGGGCATCCGGACAAGGTTTGCGATCAAATTTCCGATGCGGTCTTAGACGCGGTGCTTAAAGAAGATCCCCTGGGGCGCGTCGCCTGCGAGACCTTCGTCAGCCGCGGCATGGTCATCGTCGGCGGAGAAATTACGACTAAAAGCTATATTGACGTTGATGAATTGGCGCGAAAAATTATTCGTGGCATCGGCTATGACCATCCCAAGTACGGTTTTGACGCCACTTCCTGCGCGGTTTTAAACGCGATTGGACGGCAGTCTCCGGATATTGCGCAAGGGGTTGATAACGGCGGGGCCGGCGATCAAGGGCTTATGTTCGGATATGCTTGCCGAGAAACGCCGGAACTAATGCCTCTTCCAATTATGTTGGCGCACAAATTGATTCGCCGTCTTTCAATGGCGCGGCGGGAAAACATTTTGCCGTATTTAGGCCCTGATGGAAAAAGCCAGGTCACCGTCGAATACTTGGACGGAAGGCCCTTGCGCGTCGACACGGTCGTCTTGTCGACCCAGCACACGGAAGAAATTCTGGATAAAACGAAAAAACAAATTACCGCCAAGGCTAAAGAAGAGATAATAGAGACCATTATCCGCCCGGTGTTGGGAAAACGCCTTTTAGATGAAAGGACCCGTTTCTTCGTCAATCCCACGGGGAAATTTGTCGTCGGGGGCCCGGCTTCGGACACCGGGGTTACAGGGCGAAAGATTATCGTCGACACTTACGGCGGATACGCGCCGCATGGCGGGGGCGCTTTCTCCGGCAAGGACCCGACCAAAGTCGATCGCTCGGCTTGCTACATGGCCCGCTACATCGCCAAAAACGTGGTCGCCGCAGGTCTCGCCGAACGCTGCACGGTGCAGCTTGCCTACGCCATTGGGGTCGCGGAACCGGTGGGAATTTATTTCGACACTCACGGCACCGGGGTTTGCGAAGAATCTAAAATTCAAGCGGCCGTCCGCAAACATTTCGCGATGACTCCCAAGGGAATCATTCAAACCCTTAAATTGCGCCGCCCCATTTATCAAAAGACGGCCGCCTATGGACATTTTGGGCGCGAAGAGGAAGGTTTTGAGTGGGAAAAAACCGATCGCGCGGAAATTTTAAAATCCGAGGTTTTGGGGCGACCGAAGATTAAAGTCAAACGTCCAAGCGTTCTAGTTTAGGCCTTAGCTGTGAATAAAACGGTCAAAAACGCGGAAGAAGCCTTAAGCGGCATTTCTGACGGCGCGACGCTGATGATTGGCGGTTTCGGTCTTTGCGGATTGCCGGAAAAAATGCTTGAAGCCATCCAAAATATCAGCGCCAAAAACCTCACGATTATCTCCAACAATGCCGGAACCGATAATTATGGAATTGGGCTTCTCATCAAGAAAGGCCGCGTTAAAAAAATGATAATGTCCTATGGCGGGGAATGTAAGGCTTTTGAGGAAGCGGCGCTCAAAGGCTTAATTGAGGTTGAGTGGACCCCTCAGGGGACATTGGCCGAGAGAATACGCGCCGCCGGCGCCGGAATTGGCGGTTTTTTTACTCCTACTGGGTATGGGACCATCGTTGCCGGAGAAAAAGAGACCCGCAATATTGATGGAAAAAATTATGTCTTTGAAAAGCCTCTTTTCGCGGATTTCGCTCTCATCAAAGCCTGGAAGGGAGACACTCTCGGCAACCTCATCTACCGAAAAACGGCGCGCAATTTCAACCAGGCGATGGCCTCCGCCGCAAAAACCGTCATTGCCGAGGTGGAAACGCTTGTCTTGCCAGGCGAGCTTGAACCTGACGCGATTCACACCCCGGGAACCTATATAGACAAAATTTTCCAAGGAGGAATATACGCCAAGCCCATTGAAAAATTAACCGTCCGTGAATCAGAGGCGGTCTTAAACTCTCATAATGGAGGAATGTCTCCGCGCGAAATTATCGCCAAGGCCGCGGCCAAACTTCTCAGAGACGGCGACTATGTCAATCTGGGCATTGGAATTCCTACTCTTATTCCCAATTTCTTGCCGCAAGATGTTCACATCGTTCTCCACACGGAAAATGGAATGCTCGGCTATGGGCCCTATCCCATAAAGGGAACCGAAGATCCAGACATCATCAATGCTGGAAAAGAGACCGTCACTGAACTCAAAGGCTGTTCTTATTTCGGCTCGCACGATTCTTTTGCGATGGTCCGAGGAGGACACATTGACGCCAGCGTTCTGGGCGCGATGGAGGTCTCTGAAAAAGGGGATATCGCCAATTGGATGATTCCCGGGAAAAAGGTCAAAGGGATGGGAGGCGCGATGGACATGGTTGCCGGCGCCAAAAAAGTCATTGTCGCGATGGAACACGTGAGTAAAGAAGGGACTCCCAAGATTCTTAAAAATTGCAAATTGCCGTTGACCGGCAAGGGGGTCGTTTCCGCCATTGTCACGGAATTAGCCTTCTTTGAAATCACATCCAAAGGCCTTCTCTTAAAAGCCCACCATCCCGAAACCAGCGTTTCTAAAATCCGCGACTTAACGGAAGCGAGTTTTGAGATCGCCCCAAAACTCGACGTTTCTTTCTTCCAATGAAAAGAGCTTCTTTTTGGCTGTTTGTCATCGGATCAGCCGCTCTTTTTGCCTATCTTTTTGACTTGGTTTTTCTATCCAGATCAAATCTCCCCGGCCCGCTCAAGGCCCCGGTAGCCCAAGCTCCGGGAAGACCGATTTTTTTGCCGACTCAATTCCCGGCTCCGAAAACTAAAAATTCGCGCAACTATACCAACGAGGAAATTTACCAGAACCTTCAAAAACAGACCGTTAAAATGGGAATTGAAGACATTGTCTCTCCCAAGGATAAAAACTCTCAAAATTCATCACTACCCCCTTGGCTAAGAAAAGAAGATGAGGGAGTCTATCTGGAAGGGGGAACTCCGGCGTTGTTAAAAAATGAAAAGCCGAAGAAAGCGGGGGAAAGTAACGGCGAGTAACGGAAAGTATTTTTTTTTAATTGCCGCTCATCGCCTGATCTAGATCTGAAATCAAGTCTTCCGCGTCTTCAATTCCGACAGAGAGGCGAATGAGTCCGTCAGTGAGACCGCGCTTGAGCCTTTCTTCCCGGGGAATGGCGGCGTGGGTCATCGTGGCGGGATG
>JAJZJF010000031.1 GCA_021810245.1 bacterium | reverse complement strand
CCCATGGAATCTAAAAACGTGTTGTTGGCGTAATTGATGAAAACCTGGGTCGTGCGGGTGTTGGGCCCGGCGGTGGCAAAAGAAATAGTTCCCCGCAGATTGGAATGGTTGGTCGCTAAGTCATCTGGAATTTTGGCGTTAAACCATTTCGCGTTGACTTGCGGATCTCCATTAATTCCAAATTGAACCATGAAGCCCTTAACGACGCGGAAAAATGCGTCTCCGTTATAGAACCCGATTTTGACGAGATTATAAAAGCGATCCGCTCCGCTGGGCGCCCAGTCACGATGGATTTCAAGGGTAAAATCTCCCTTGGTCGTCGTAAAGAGGACATGATAGGTCTCCGGGGCCTTGAGATTGTCCATATCGGGATTTAAGAGCGGATTATTCGAGGCGGCATTGGGAGTTTGGGTTTGAGAAGATGCGGGCGAACTGGGTTTAGGAGACGGGCTTTTTGTCTGTTCATGGCAGGCGGCGAGAAAAAAGGCGCAAACGCACAGCGTCATTGTGGGTAGAATATATTTTGTCATGAGAAGAGTGTAGCAAAAGAGATTTAAAAATTTCAATTTTAGTACAATGAATCTAGATATTGTTTGCGGATTTTTTAAATTTTGGAGAGGTGGCCGAGCGGCTTAAGGCGACGGTTTGCTAAACCGTATTGGGTCTCTTAGGAAAATCCGGCCCGGCCAGTTTATCGTCGAGGATAGCAAATAGCCGTCAAGTCTCATCCTGCCTCTTGGACCCAAAAACACTACGTAAACACTACGCTGGAAATTGACGATAATGTGAAGGCAAGATTGCTAGAATATTAATATTTCTCACAATAAATCATGACGGTAGCCTAATGAACGTTCAAGAATTGGAAGCCCTCCTGACGGCTAAGGAAGGGCTCGTTGAATTCAAGGAAGCCAAGGAGCGCTTCAGTTTTGACGAGTTGACCGATTACTGCGTGGCGCTGGCCAACGAGGGCGGCGGCAAGATCATATTGGGCGTGAGCGATAAAAGGCCGCGAAAAATTGTCGGCACCCGGGCCTTCGAGCAGCCGGAACAGACTTTGCGCGGGCTCCTCGACCGCATCCCTCTGCGCATCGACTTTTCCGAGGTCAATCACCCCCACGGCCGCGTTCTCATCTTCGATATTCCGTCCCGGCCTGTCGGCATCCCTCTTGAACGAGGCGGCAAGTACCTGATGCGCCGAGGCGATAGCCTCGTGCCCATGTCCCCCGAAAAACTTCGGGAGATTTTCGCCGAGAGCGGGACAGACTTTTCGGCGGGGATATGCCCAGGGCTTCGGCTTGAAGACCTCGACTCTACGGCGATCAACGATTTTCTAAAACGCTGGACCGCGAAATCAGGACACAGCTACGACAATCTGTCACATGAGGCCGTGCTGAAGGCCGCCGAGGCCATCACGGACTCGGGCATCACCTACGCCGGCCTGATTCTCTTCGGCGCCCAGGAAGCCGTGCGCAAATATCTCCCGCAGGCCGAGATCATCTTTGAATATCGGTCCTCGGAAGCCGCGGGTCCGGCCGCATTCCGCGAGGAATACCGACAGGGTTTCTTTGCCGTCCACCAGGACATCTGGGAAAAAATCAATCTCCGCAACGACGCCCAGCATTATCAGGACGGACTGTTCGTTCTGGACATCGCGACATTTGATGAGCGCACCGTGCGCGAGGCCGTTTTGAACGCCGTGGCGCACCGCGACTACCAGATGGCGGGCAGCATCTTCATCCGCCAGTACCAGAGACGTTTGGTGGTGGAGAATCCCGGCGGACTTCCGCTCGGCGTGACGCCGGAAAACATCATCGACCGGCAGGCTCCGCGCAATCGTCTGATCATGGACATCCTGCTCAAGTGCGGCTTGGTTGAGAAGTCCGGCCAAGGCGTTGACCTGATGTTTGATCGCAGCATCCGGCAGGGGAAGCACATCCCCGACTTCGTGGGCACGGATCGCTACCATGTAAAACTGGCGCTTTACGGCCAGGTTCAAGATGAACGATTCTTGCGATTCCTGGAGAGGGTCGGCAAAGAGACGCAGTTGGCTTTCGGAACGCAGGACCTTTTGGCGCTGGACCTAATCCATCGAGAGCAGGCCGTGCCGGAGGCCCTCCAGGCGCGCCTGCATCGCCTCGTGGAGCAAGGGATTGTTGAGCGATTTGGACAAGGAAAGGGAACCCGGCATATCCTATCTCGACGGTTCTACGTGATGACGGAGAGAAAGGGCGTCTACACGCGCAAGCGTGGTCTCGATCGCGCTACCAACAAAGAGCTTTTGCTTAAGCATATTAAGGAAAACGTCACGGAGGGCAGCCGCTTGCGCGATTTGCTACAGGTCTTGCCTGGGCAAACTCGATTCCAAGTGCAAAAGTTGCTCCGGGAAATGCAAGCGGCGGGATCGGTCTATTGCGTCGGAAGCACCCGATCAGCGCTATGGTATCCCGGTTCCAAGGATTCAAGTGTTGACGAAAAACATCAGTAACTGCTGGATTTTTTCCATTGCGCTATTGCGCCGAAATATTGCGTTAGACGCAATACTTGACGCAATATAGGATATGCCAAACAGAATAGAAGGTAGATTATGAAATGGATCGCGCCTCCAAAGAAGGATGACGACAACGGCACGCTGGAGAAGCGGTTATGGGACGCTGCCGATCAGTTCCGCGCCAATTCGGGCCTGACTGCCCAGCAATATTCACAACCCGTTCTCGGCCTGATTTTTCTGCGCTTTGCCGAAGTTCGCTTTCTTGCCTGCCGGGCCGCGCTTGGAAAAAAGAGTTCCGGCAGTAGCCGCCGCGGCTCGCGCCTCGATGATCCTGCCGCTTATCACGCCGAAGGCGTTCTCTTTCTTGCGCCAAACGCGCGCTTTGATTATCTTTTGAAGCTCCCCGAGGGAACCAACGCCGGCAAGGCCGTCAACGAGGCCATGCGCGATATCGAAAAGCAAAATCCTCAGCTCGCGGGCGTTCTCCCGAAGACCTACGAGATCTTCAGCGGGACTCTCCTCAAGGAACTGCTCAAGAAGGTATCGGAGATCCCCGCCACCCTCGATTACGACGCTTTCGGCCGCATTTACGAATATTTCCTGGGCGAGTTCGCCCGGACCGAGGGCCAAAAGGGCGGAGAGTTTTTCACGCCCAGCAGCATCGTCCGATTTCTCGTCGAGGTCCTTGAACCTTATCACGGCCTGGTCTTGGACCCGGCCTGCGGCTCGGGCGGCATGTTCGTTCAAAGCGCGCGCTTCGTCGCCGAGCACAAGAAGAATCCCTCGGCGGAACTCTCGATCCACGGCCAGGAGAAGGTGGACGCAACGACCGCTCTCTGCCGCATGAACCTAGCGGTCCACGGCCTTGAAGGCGACATCAAGAAGGCCATCAGCTACTACGAGGACCTTCATCAGAGCCCCGGCCGCTTTGACTTCGTGTTGGCCAATCCCCCGTTCAACGTCAACGCGGTGGACAAGGAGCGTCTCGCGGCTGATGTCGGACCAGGTCGCCGCTTTCCCTTTGGCCTGCCGCGCGCGGATAACGCAAATTATCTGTGGATTCAGCTTTTCTACTCGTCGCTCAACGCCAAGGGCCGCGCGGGATTCGTCATGGCCAACTCCGCGTCAGATGCGAGATCCAGCGAGCAGGACATCCGCCAAAAACTCATCGAGGCCAATGGCGTTGACGCCATGGTCGCGGTCGGGCCCAACATGTTCTACACCGTGACCTTGCCGTGCACGCTGTGGTTCTTGGACCGGGACAAGAAGAAGACGCCTCGGGCCGACAAGGTCCTTTTCATCGACGCCCGCCACATTTACCGGCAAATCGACCGCGCACACCGGGATTGGACGGTCGAGCAGATCGCGTTTCTCGCCAATGTCGTCCGCCTCTATCGCAATGAGGCGCCAGATTTCACGCTCGGGGGCGACGATGCAAAGGCGAAGCTAAATGAAATCTTCGGCAAAAAACCCGCCTATCGCGATATCCCGGGATTTTGCAAAGCCACGACGCTCAAAGAGATCGCCGCGCAAGGCTGGTCTCTCAACCCCGGCCGCTATGTCGGCGTAGCGCCCGGCGAAGAGGTCAGCGATGAGGACTTCAAGGAGAAGCTTGAAACCCTGAATGATGAATTGGAGACCCTGACCGGCCAGGCCCATAATCTCGAAGCGACCATTGCCAAGAACGTGGCGGAGTTGCTTGCGTGACGGCACCCGAACCGATCTATCCACGTTTTCGTCTTGCCGATATTGCAACAGTGAAAGGCGGCAAACGGCTGCCCCCTAACTCAGAACTATTGCGAGTTATCACGCCACACCCATACATCAGAGGCCAGGATATTAGGGACGGAAAAATCAGCTTTGACGATCCGACTTTCATCGATGCGGAAACTCATCAAAGAATTCAGCGATATACGGTTTCTGCTGGTGATGTGTGTATAACGATCGTCGGCAACATTGGCGATGTCGGGATAGTCCCACAGTCCCTACACGGCGCAAATCTTACTGAGAACGCAGTCAAACTGATTGATCTTCGTGCGGATTGTGACCCTCGATTTCTTGCCTATGCTTTACTTTCGCACGATGCTCAAAGCCAGATGAAACTTTCAGCCGCAGGTGCAGCACAACCAAAGTTGGGAATCTATAAGGTCAATGAGATTCGCCTCGTCTACCCTCCTATTCAAGTCCAGCGCCGCATCGCCGCGATTCTCTCTGCCTACGACGACCTGATCGAGAACAACCTGCGGCGCATCAAAATTCTGGAGGAGATGGCCCGTGCCCTCTACCGCGAGTGGTTCGTGGAATTTCGGTTTCCCGGACACGCCAAGGTTCCGCGCGTCGCCTCCGCGATGGGGCCGATCCCGAAGGGGTGGGAGGTAGCGTCTCTTTCCTCTCTTGTGGACTTTGCTAAGGGTCGAAAGCCGAAAGAAACCCGAAAGACGTCGTTGCTGGGCGACGTGAAACTCTTATTGATTGCCGCCTTGGAGGGAGGAGCAAATGAATTTACTTCACCGGAAAAACTCGTGATTGCTGGAACGCATGACACAATTATGGTCATGGATGGAGCGAGTTCCTGCGATGTGGCCATAGGTTTTTCCGGCGCCGTTGGCTCCACTCTAGGGCGATTCAGAGTTAAAGAGACAGACTCTTTTTCGCCACACGCCCTCTATCACTTTCTGGCATCCAATGCTGAAGGATTTAAACAGAAGAATATCGGCGCAGCCATCCCTCACGCGAATAAGGATTATATTCTATCCCAGTTAATTGCCATCCCGCCAAGACCCATCATGTCCCAGTTCGATACGCAGGTAACGCCGATTCACAGTCTAATAGAGATCAACAAGGCACGAGTTCAGAATCTCCGCCGCACGCGCGACCTGTTGCTGCCCCGATTACTTAACGGAGTCTGCTGAACTTATCAGGGACAAGATGCTGAGAACGCTAATAAAAGCTAAAATCCTTCTTAGAATGGGTGTGTTAAAACTTACAGGTAAAATAAAATGAAGACAGTTTTTATTGATACGAATATCTTGATTTTTTGTGCCCTGCTCACCGAAGATCACCATAATGCTGAAGCTATTCAAAAACTAACTGAGCTTCTCCAAAACGATCAAGCCCAGCTCATTCTGCCTGAAGTAGTGCGGCTTGAATATCATAGGAAACATCAAGAAATCTTTGAATCGGTAAAATCGACTATTGAACGATTAAAAACTGCTATAAATAAATTAGATTTCCCCAAATATCTAGCGCCAGAAAAAGACAGCATCCTGCAATTTCTCGATGAATTGGTTTCTAGTCGGGACAAGAACAGAAAGGCGGTAACCGAGGCATTAAATAATTTATTTGAACACAAAAATGTAGTTCCTGTGCAATTAACTGCTGAGATTTGGCTCAATGCTTATCGCCGGGGAGCAAAAGGACTCAAACCCTTTAATGCCAAGGATATCCAACAGGGCATAAATGCCGATTGTTTGATTGTAGAGAGCTTGAAACAAAAAAACTTTAGCAAGTCTTCACAGCTATTGTTTTGTAGCAACAACACTAAAGATTTTGCTCTTCCTGATGATCAGGGGAAGTTGCGTTTGCATCCTGAAATTGCGAATGAGCTTCCTTGCGCAGTTCTGTATTACTCCGACTTATTTCATCTGCTCGAGAAGGAGTTTCGCCTTGAACTCAATGAAATAGAAAAGAAAAAATACACACAAATCGAGACTAGGTATCCGTTCCTATCTCCGTCTACTTATACTGTCCAGATAAATACAGTGCTTGATCCGAGCAAAATGTCATTAGTTGAAAACTGGCATGAAATACTGGTGGGTTCTTTGGGGGGCGGGTTAGAAGGAACAGACTTGCTCCAGGAGAATAAAGAAGTTTCTAATAAATAGCTTATTTTTTGGTGGGGGTCCTAATTATGATTCTAGCTGGCATTGAATTCCGTGAATGGATGGGCAATCGGCTAAACTGGCATGTTAAGTGCGATAACCTAGGCTATTTTAATCTCTTGATCGGCGACAATGCGCAGGGAAAAACCCGATTGTTTAATTTCATGCGCTTTGTGCGGGATATTGACTTCGGATTTCGTCCGATATCACCTTCTTTAAAAGTGGACGCTCATTTCCTATTTACCGATAATCGGGACTCCGTGAAATATAGCCTAATCCTGAAGATGGGGCCGGATGGGATAAAACCAATTTTCAATGAAATCATCACGCGCAACGACAAGACGCTTTTCTCCAGCGAAGGCCGGACTCTTTTAGATGAGAATAAAGATGACGTTATTAAAGATTTTTTTATACCAAACAACTTGTCGGTTCTATCCTCCCTCAACGGCAAAGAAGAATTTAAGACGATCGGACAGGTATGCTCTTTTTTTGGAAGAATGATCTTTTTGGAGGAAAACCGGTTTTCATCCACGAATTTGGCTCTTTCCGGAAATTCCATCGTGATTAATTATGCCGGATCAAATACCTCTGATGTGCTGGCTAATTGGAGGAAAAATGGATACTCTCGTCAGGCCTATGAGAATGTAATGGAAGAGTTTAGAAAATCCTTCGAGCTTGTCGAATCAGTTGACGTTAAGCCTAGACAGCTTCCCGGGCTTGCCGCGCCGGTGAATTTGGCAGCAATTCGTGAACCCAATAATCCCAATGAGATCCTGCAGAACGACTGGAGCGATGGAATGTTGAGAGTTCTTTGCCTGCTCGCGTTGCCGGCGACCAGATTTCCTCAGGCGCAAGGCGACCCGCTGAGTCCGAGTCTTGTTTTCATCGATGAAATTGAGAACGGGCTGGATTTTAAAACTCTTAGACGCTTGATCGATTATTACCGGGAACATTCCAACATCACGCAAAGCTTGATTATTAGTCACTCTCCACTCGTTTGCAATATGGTCAGCCCGCGAAACTGGAAGGTCGCCAAACGCGATGGAGCAAAAGTCGTGTTCGTACAGCCTGATGAGAAAGAGCGCGATCTTGAAGGGGAAAGGCAAGACCTTTTGATTGATAATTGGGAGTTCTATCGAAGGAACGTCGCCACCAAAAAAACCTCTGATGGGAATTAAAAATGCGCGCGGCCATATTTTATGAGGGCGAGTCGGAAAGAAATCTGCTCGATTGGTTTTTCTGGAAGTGCCTGCCGGGTCAAATAGTCCACAGTAACTACCGCGACTTCCAGACGTCTTCCGGAAATAATGACATCCTATTCTTTGAGTGCTCCGGTTGCGATGATGTTCTCCCAACCGTTCAAAAATATTCCTTCTTGTTTAAAGACTCAAAGAATACAGGCCTAGTTGTCAGAGATTTAGAGTCGCTGGACTGTTATTCCACTTCAACGCCGCGAAAACAGCTTCTCCAACATTGCCCGATGTTGTTTCAGCAATCTCATAGGGCGACGCTTTTCGCAAGGCCGCATTTGGAAGTTCTTTATTCAGCGGATCTCGGTCTTTTTGAGCGAGTCATCGAGGCCCAAATTAAATCCCAGGGAGGAAACGCCTCCAATTTCCAAGGGCTTATCAAATCTATAGATTGGAAAAATCCGAGCTCTTCCCTTGGCTCTATTTTTAGAGAATTAGGCTTGGCCTATCGCAAGTCTCAACTCGCTGAGCGATTTTTCTCCCAATTTGATTTTTCATCCGCGCAAGATCCGTATTTCGTCCGCCTCAGGAGTATCTTCGGTTTGCCATAAGTTTCAGGCCCTGGGGATTGAAAAAGTTATAGAATGGGGTTACAGTATGAATGCGATGGCTCAAGAAATTCATTTTGAGTTTGACGAGGCCAAGGCGACCCAAATCGCCGCCTTCCTGATTCGGAAGAGCGGCGGCGCGACGGATCACTATTTGCTCATGAAGTGCTTCTACGATTTGGACCGGGAAGCTTTGTCGCGATGGGGGCAACCTGTGATTGGGGGCGCCTATGAACGTTTTGAACACGGCCCCGTCATAAGAGAGGCTTTTCAAGTTTCAAAAGTCGGGGTGAAATCTTTTTACTCAGACCATATCCACCGTGCGGGCAATGAGATTCGGGTGTCCAATGACCCGGGAACCGATGAACTTTCTAAAGTGGAAAGAGAACTCGCCGAAGAGGTTTGGAAACGCTGGAAAAATCTGACCTTCGCGCAGGCGCGCGCTAAAATTCACGCCCTCCCTGAGAGCGACGAAAAAAATCTATCGGGCGCTGCCATTCCCATCGAAGCGATCCTCAAGCATTGCGGGAAGTCAAAGAAATTTATTCAAGCGATCGCCGAAGACGCCAAAGCCGCCAAGGCTCTCAATTCCGTCTTCCGGATTTGACGGCGTGTCTGCCAAGCCCGGAGACTCTTTTACCCTGCAAGCGCCGCCTTATCACCGGTATATCGTGCTGACAAGTCCAGATGAAAACGGCGATGTCCTTGCGGTAAATTTTACGAGCATAACGCCGGATCACCCCGACCAGGGTTGCATTTTGCGGACGCCCGATTATCCCTCTTATATCAAACACCCCACGACTCTCAGATTCAATAAGGCTGAAATGCTTCCCGCTGAAAAAATCCAGGAGTCCGCGCAATTAAAAATTAATGAGCCTCTCTCCGCGACCGCGCTTCGAAAGATACAAGAAGCCGCCATTAAGAGCCCTCATCTCAAAGATAAATTTAGAGATTTTATTCGCGATGAACTGTAAACATTCGAAAATCCCCCTCTCCCTTGACGGGAGAAGGGATTTTAAGGACATGCCTGGTTTCGACTGCACGGATCAAATTCTATGAGTTCCAACGCCTACACCGAGGACCAACTCGTCGAACAGCCTGCGATCAATCTTTTCGGAGATATCGGCTGGCAAACGGTTTCGGCCATGGAAGAAACGTTCGGCCCTAATGGCACTTTGGGACGCGAGACTTCGGGCGAGGTGATTCTTCTTCCGCGTTTACGGCAAGCCCTTGAAAAGCTCAATCCGACGCTTCCGCAATCGGCGATTTCCACAGCAATAGATGAATTGACGCGCGACCGTTCCACAATGAGCCTCGTCGCCGCCAACCAAGAGGTCTACAATCTCCTGAAGGACGGCCTGAAGGTCTCCATCCCCGACCCGACAGGCCGCGGCGGCCAAAAGATCGAGTGCGTTCGCGTAGTAGACTGGCAGACTCCCGGCAACAACGACTTCCTGCTCGTCAGTCAATTCAGCGTGACCGGCTCGCTCTATACCTGCCGCCCCGATTTAGTGGGCTTCGTGAACGGGCTCCCCATCATCGTCATTGAGCTGAAAAAACCGGGAGTCCCGGCGAAGACGGCATTTGATGAGAACCTGACGAGCTACAAGCACCCTCAAAACGGCATACCGCCGCTGTTCTGGACCAATGCTTTCCTGATTACCTCCAACGGCACGGACAGCCGGGTTGGGACGATCACGGCGGATTGGGAGCGTTTCTCCGAATGGAAACGCACCGAACGCGAAGACGAGCCCCGAAAGGTTTCCCTTGAAGTCATGATCCGGGGCACCTGCGCGCCCGCGCGGCTGCTGGACCTCATGGAGAATTTTACCCTCTTCTCCGAGCATAAGTCCGGACTGGTAAAAATCCTAGCCCAAAACCACCAATTTCTCGGAGTGAACAAGACCATCGCGGCCATGGACGCCGCCAGACAGGCTGGACACGGCCGAGGCGGCGTCTTTTGGCAGACCCAAGGCTCGGACAAGAGCTTCTCGATGATCTTCTTCTCGCAGAAGGTCCTCCGCAAACTGACCGGCAACTGGACCTTCGTGGTCGTAACGGATCGCGTAGAGCTTGACGACCAAATCGCCAAGACCTTCAAGGCCGCGGGCGCCGTCAGCCAAGCCGAGAGCGACGCCTGCCATGCCCAGAGTGGAGCCCAACTCCGTGATCTCCTGCGCGGCAACCACCGCTACGTCTTCACGTTGATCCACAAATTCCAGACTCCCGAAATGCTCTGCGACCGGCGCGACGTGATCGTTCTTACCGATGAGGCCCACCGGAGCCAATACGACACCATGGCCCTAAACATGCGTGCCGCCCTGCCCAATGCTACCTTCATCGCCTTCACGGGAACCCCGCTCATCGCCGGCGAGGAACGGACAAAAGAGGTCTTCGGCGACTACGTTTCGGTCTACGACTTTCAGCAGTCCGTTGAGGACGGCGCGACCAAGCCGCTCTACTACGAGAACCGCGCCCCCGAGCTTCGGCTGGAGAATCCGGACCTCAACGATGATCTGTATGCCGTCATCGAGGCCGCGGACCTTGACGAAAACCAGGAGAGGCGGCTGGACCGCGAACTTGGGCGCCAGTATCACCTTCTAACGCGAGACGAGCGGCTGGAGGCCATCGCCAAGGACATTGTCCAGCATTTTCTAGGACGCGGCTTTCAGGGCAAGGCCATGGTCGTTTCCATCGACAAGGCCATAGCCCTCAAAATGTACGATAAAGTGCGCAAGCATTGGAGAGATGAACGTGCCCGAGTGGAGAAGGAAACATCCAAACGGACACTTCCAAGCCAGGAATACGAGGCGGAACTCAGGCGCAGACTCGACATCCTTCGCACCACGGACATGGCCGTGATCGTCTCTCCCGGCCAAAATGAAATCGAGCAGATGAAGGCGCTCGGCCTCAATATCGCCCCTCACCGCAAGCGGATGAGGGACGAAAAGCTCGATGAGAAATTCAAGGATTCCGAGGACCCTCTGCGCCTGGTCTTCGTCTGCGCCATGTGGATGACGGGCTTTGACGTTCCAAGCTGCTCGACGATCTATCTGGACAAGCCCATGCGCAACCATACCTTGATGCAAACCATCGCGCGGGCCAACCGGGTTTTTCCAGGGAAGAACAACGGCCTCATCGTTGACTACGCGAATGTCTTCGCTTCCTTGGAAAAGGCGCTGGCGATCTACGGCAAGGGGAAGGATGGGGCCAGCCCTGTCCGCGACAAGAAGAAGCTCGTCGAGGAGCTGCGGCAGGCGTTCGCCGCGGCCACGGCTTTCTGTGCCGCGCACGGCGTCGATATTCTCGGCATCGACGCGATTTCAACCGAAAACATGGAGCGATTGGCGAAAATAGGCGACGCAGTCAACCTTTTGATCTCGCCCGATCCCGTCCGCAAAGAATTTTTGACCCAGGAACGGTTTGCGGCCACGCTCCTGGACGCCGTGAAGCCTGACCCGGCCGCGCTGGAATTCTCCTCGCGGGCGGCGCTCCTGGCGATGCTTGCCATGGAGATCCGCGCGCGCACCGGCGGCGGGCGACCTCCGGATATCGGTGAAGTGATGCGGGAGATCAGCCGCGTCCTTGATAGGTCTATCGCCGCCGATAGCTTCCTGATCGACCGCGGGCATGGGCACGGCTTTGTGGACCTTTCCAAGATTGACTTCGACGCCCTGGCGAAAAAATTCAAGAAATCGGGACACAAGAACGTTGAACTCGAGGAGCTCAAGGCGGCGATCCGCAAGCAGCTTGAGAGGCTCATCCGCTTTAACAAAACGCGCACGGACTACCTGGCCAAGTTCGAGGAGCTTGTCGAGTCCTACAACGCCGGCAGCCGCAACATCGAGGACCTATTTCGCGAGTTGCTCAACCTCAGCCGCTCTCTTTCTGAAGAGGAAGAGCGCCATGTCCGGGAGCAAATGTCCGAGGAGGAGCTGACCGTCTTTGACATCCTGACGCGGCCGGGGCCGGATTTGTCGCCGGCGGAGCGCGATGAGGTCAAGCGGGTCGCGCGAGGCCTCCTGTCCAAGCTCAAGGCCATCCTTGTGTTGGATTGGCGACAGAAGTCCCAGGCGCGCGCCCAGGTCAGGCTCGCCATCGAGGACGCGCTTGATGACGGACTTCCGCCGCCCTACACGAAGGACCTGTATCAACGCAAGGTAGGCGCCGTTTTCGAGCACGTATACGAGAGCTATCGGGGCGAAGGCATCAGCATCTACGCTCAAGGGTAATGGGGGAAAATGAGCCTGAATTGGGTCGCAGGAACTGACCGATCTTCGACGGAAATGCTTTAATTTCTTACCCGGACCCGAACCAACCCTCCCGTTGGCAACGGCGTGGGGTTTTTTTCTGTCCAGCCACTCCCTGCCCTGGGCTTATCGATGGCTCGGAACTGCATCCTGCCCGAGCAGCGCTGTGGCGGCTGCCCCCAATGACGAATTTTGAGGTTTGGCCAGTATAGATTGTAGGAGCGGAACCATCAGGCGCGGGGCCCGCACCTGCGACAAAGAAATGGAGCAATTATGTTTTGGAGCGACGGGTGGATCAACAAGAAGAAGCCTTAACAGCGCTGCGACCGTTATTCATGGGACTTGGTGCCAAGCGGCTCCTCGTCCATGCTATTTTCGAGAGTAACAAGTATTTTTGGCGGACGGGCTCGGGCAAAATGAAGTCAAACTGGAAGAAGCAGGCGACGTTAGCCGAAGGCATGTCCCCTGACGACGTGGTCATGGAGGCCATGCGCCGGACGATCACCGGCGACAGGCTGTGGAACAGGACCAAGTATCCGAACATCCTGAACCACCTCAAGGGTGGGTCTGATTAGGTGGGATTTGCTACCCCTAAACTGGAGTCAAGTAGGTGGGACGTAACAGGCACTACGGCTTGGGGGTTTTGTGGATGAGATGGGACGCCATTTCTAAAATACGCAGTTTTGGCCGTTTGAAAGTGTACAGAAATGGCCGTTATGATGGGTCGGTCCGGCGGGGCGCGGTTTCATGGCAACATAAAACTTTCCTTTCCTTTTTTCTCTTGACACAAGTATTCAGTCATTTGTATACTATTTTTAGATGGAATACCGAACCGAACCGCCGAAGCTCTCGGGCAAGACCAACGCCTGGCTGGCCTATAGGCAAGTTGAGCGTCAACGCCGCGAGTATCTTGAACGGCAGGGCGACAAGCGCAATCCGCCGGAAAAGTTTTACATCCGCCACGACCACTTCGTCCAAATGTTCAACGAGGATTTCGAACTCAAGGGAGCCAAGCGCCTAACCCGTCGCAAGCTTCAATACTACAGCTCCCCCCAAGCTAAGCTCATGCCTTATCCGGTTCGCCGCGGCCATCACACGTCCCATTATTCCTACCCGGACGACTACGAACGGCTGGCCGCAATCTGGGCTTTGCGTGAAAATTTTTTCCTGCCCATCCCCATGATCCGAACTATCTTAGATGAAATTCCTCCAGAAGATTACGAGATGGTCGCCCGTTGGGACGGAGCGCCGGAGGACCTCTTGGACACGATCATCATGTTCAAGGAAGGCTTTGATTCCGATGATATCGACAACTACAGCGCTTCAAAAAACGCGCTGGGAGGCGCGACTCTTGACTTTCTTCGTCCCGGAAAATACTCGGAAGAGGAGCTTAAAAACAGGATGCTGGCCAGCTTAGAGAGGCACTATTTAATACTCAAGGAGTGGTTCAGTTCGGGTAAAGGCGTCCGGTTTTGGTCGCGCTTGGCCGAGGTAAGAAGGAAGCATCCCGACTTCCGTCAGCGCGTGGCCAAGCATAGCCAGTCGAGCATCGAGCCGTTCTGATCTATTTTTTTGCGTTTAATAATTCAGTGGCATGAATACAACTAGGCGATCAAATTTTACACCGGCTATTCTGTCTGCCAGAACATCACGCGAAGTTCTGGCAAGTCCTCTGGCGAGCCAGAATAGAAAACGGCGAGTGTCGTATTTATTGTTTGAAAAAATGATGCGTAAAATTCAGGATAAAATCGCCCGCCTCAAATCCGGCTACGCCGGATTTGCTTCCCGACCACCCTCCCACAACGACAAAAAAATGTGTGGTGGTAGGGTGGTCTGGAAGGCGGCGGGCTAAGAGGAATTTTGAAGTGGAAGAAGAGTTGGTTGAGTGGTTAGAAATAGAGAAGAAGTAAGGAAAAGTAAATCAAAGAAGTTATGGAGGTGTGGAGTGGGACATCAATGGAGAAAGGTGAACCTGGTTGAAAGAGATTATGAGATCATGGGGGCAATCGAGAAATGGGGCATACTGGGGCTGGGGCAATTAGAGGGTTTGGTCTTTAAGAAGGAAGCGGAAGCTGGAGAGCGGACAAGTCTGTTCTTTAATGAATCGGGCCGGGAAATTTACACGAAGGCTTGTTATAAAAGGCTGTCGGACTTAGAAGCAGGCGGCTATGTTCGGTCGCAGTTCTATTTGAATCATCGGAAGCTTTATACCTTGACCGAGAGCGGGCATGAGGAGCTGATCGTGTCGGGCAAGGCCAAGCTCCCGGGGTTTCGCAGAAGCATGTCCGAGGCCTTGATCGATCACGAGATTAAGGTCAACGGAGTCGGCCTAGTGCTGACTCAACTGCTGGGGTTTCGGGTCGCGAGCGAGCGTCAATTGACCTATTGGAACACTCATGGAGCCCAAGCGCCGAAGGGACAGGAAGCTCTTCCGGACCTTTGGATCATGGACAAGGAAAACCCCAAGGCTATCGAAGTCGAGCTGACACAGAAGTCAGAATTGCGCTACAAGGAAATCCTCTATCGCTATTCCGGCATGGTCGGCTTTAAGGGTGGAGCCGTGCTCTATCTGACGGGCTGGCCGAAGGGACCGGAGACACTGTGGCGCATCATTAAAAAACATGGAAGGATTCAAGTTTATGTGGCCAGCCTTCAGGAGTTTCGGGATCGCCAGGGGCGCTGCGAATTCCTCGGCTATAGTTCGTTCCAGGATGATCACAAGAAATTTTTAAAATTGGTTCCCGATGAAATACCGGAGCCGATTAAGCCGCCTTTAGTTCCGCGGCCCGCGGAGAAAATCCCGCTCGCCGCGGCCGTAACGAGCGTTCAAGAAGCGCCGCCGGAATTGGACCAATGGGGCGGAGGTGGAGGGTACAAACCCAATCCCTACGCGCATTTGCCGCCGCCGCTAAGACCTAAAAGATGGGGGGTAAAAAATTGAAAAAAGAACTCAAAAGATACATGGACGTTGAGGAGTTGTCGGCATTTCTAAATGGCTCATTTACAAATACATTAAGAACCGGGAAATGCCGTTCATCCCGTTCGGGCGGCTGGTGCGTTTTGACCGGATAGTGATCGAAAAATGGGCGGAGAAAAAAACGGTGCGCGGCTTTTCCCGGCGCGAGTCGCGGTCAACGGCGATTGGCGGCTTCGAATACGGGCCGCCGGAAGAAATCTGGGCCGATCTGGAGACAGAGCAGCTCGAAATCGCCGCGCGTTGATTCGTAAAACTGTTAAAATGGAGGCGCATTATGGGAATATTTAAACGCAAGGACTCGCCGCACTGGTGGTACCGCGTCCAACTCAATGGCAAGGTGATGACGGGCAGCGCCAACACCTCGGATAAAAGGCTCGCCATGCGCATCTACTTGGAGAAGAACCATCAATTCACCGAGGAATATCACCTGCCGAGTCATAAAGGACAGAGCACCAACTTTTTCTGGATGTGCGGCCAATTCCTTGAAAAACACTCCAAGGTAAACAAGCGTTCCTGGCTTGATGATGAGGTGATTCTCAGGAAACTCAAGGACCACTTCGGCGACGTGCCGCTGGTCAATATTCAAGCCGAAAAAATCGAGGGCTACAAGGCGAGCCGCAAGGGTTTTGTCAAAGAGGCTACGATCAACCGCGAGTTGGCCGTCCTCAAGACCCTCTTCACCAAGGCCGTCCTTTGGGGCTACGCTCACAAAAATCCCGTCAAGGAAGTTCGGCTCTTCAAAGAAGAGCGCACTCCGATCAGAATGCTTTCGGCAGAAGAACGGGAAAAACTCTTCACGGCCAGCCCCGACTATCTCAAGCCGATTCTTCTCATGGCCTTAAAGACAGGCATGAGGCACGGAGAAATTTTAAATCTTAAATGGAGCGAAGTAGACTTGGCTCACGAGACGATCAGCATCACTCACACCAAGTCCAAAAAACTCAGACAAATTCCAATCCACTCGGAGCTGGACGCGGCCCTGCGTCAATTGCCGAGAATTTCGACCACTGTTTTTTGCGATGACAGGGGACGACCGCTCAATCCTCAAGGCAAGATCCGCAAGGATTTTGACGATCTCAAAGCCGCCGCGGGCCTTCCGGAGTTGACCTTTCACATGCTACGGCATAATTTCGCCTCGGAGCTGATCTCAAAAGGCGCGGACATCCGCACCGTTCAGGAATACATGGGGCACAGCTCTTTGCGAATGCTCCAGCGCTACGCGCATGTGAACAAGGGAATCTGGCGCTCGACGATTCAGCTTTTGGGGCGGGACATGCAATTCTCCCAAGGGCGGGCGGACTGATGGACATCGAGATTTTTCGCCGCGAAACTGTAGCAACGCATATGGAAATCGTGGATCGAATTCTTCCCTCTGGCAAACTTCGGGTAATAACAGTATACTTAAGAAAGGTAATATGACCACTGAACTAATTATCAGTCAAGTCGCAAATCCAATGGCCGCGATAGCGGCGCGCCCATTGAGCAAGACGCTTTTCTGCACTACGCTGGCACTACGCTTGAATTTTAGTCAATTAGACATAAGTATAGATTAGTATTGTTTTATAAGTAGTTTTTTGATTCTGGAGAGGTGGCCGAGCGGCTTAAGGCGACGGTTTGCTAAACCGTTGTATCGGGTAAACTGGTACCGAGGGTTCGAATCCCTCCCTCTCCGTTTTTTATAGGAAGGATTCGAAGCCGACGGGAAAAAGCCAATGATTTGGCTTTTTGTCCGCGGCGGGCCGCGAAGGAGCGCAAGGCAAAGCCGAGCGCGGGCGAGCGGGAATCCGACCGAGCATAAGCGAGGAAGTGCCGCTTCAAAAATCCGCTAGAAGAGCGGCCCTCCCTCTCCGTTTTTAATTAGTTATTAGTCAAATTTCGCCTTAAAAGACAGGCGCTCGCGGCGGACATCGGGTTTGATGCGCAGGAGAAAAGATTCTCGCGGAACCGCTTTGAGTCCCTTCTCCAGCCACTCCCGCGATTTCTTCCAATCTCCTTTTGCCGCCCACTCATAGGTCATGATATCGTAACTATAGCCATCCGCGGGGTCTAGCCCAATTGCTCGGGAAAACCTGTGGTCCGCGCGCTGAAATTTTCCTAAGGCGATATCCGCGCTTCCCAGCCAGCGGTAAAGGCTTGCGCTTTTCCATGTTAAAATTTTGTTGGGATCCCTGCTTGAATAGTAGTTTAAAACCAGATCTTGATGGTTTTTTCTGAGCCACAGGGCGTATCTGAAATACTCTTGCGATAGAAGGTAATGTCCTTCCTGGAAATAAGACTCTCCAAGCCCTTCATCGGCCTTGGCGCACCAGGGATAAATTTGAGCGAGACTGGACCATAATCTTGGGCCGCTTTCCCAATCTTTGAGGCGCGTCCATCCGCAGAGAGACCAGAATATCAAAACCAAAATTCCAAACCAAGCGCGGCGATAAATTCCTGCTCCGGCTAAAACGGAAAGGCCTAGAAATGGCAGATACAGCCATCGTTCGGCCAAAAGGCGGGTGTTAAGAGCCGACATTGGAAAAAGATTGGAAGTGAGCGCGAGAAACCCCAGCGGCCACAAAAGGAAAAAGACAATTCTCTTTTGATTTTTTTTCCAGAAATAAAATCCGGCATATCCCCAGGCGCATAAAAGGCCTATCCCTATTCCCAGTTCAAGAGCCCCTTTAATCCATGAAGCGGGGGGGAGGGCGAAATATTCAATCCGTAGCCAGAGAGGCAAAATGAATATGCGGATGGCGGTCTCAAACCCCTCAAGAGCGAAAAACAAGCGCGTTCCAAAAGATAAGATTACGGGCTTTTGAAGCACCCCGGGGCCTTTGAGCGGGCCAAAATAAATCGTCAAATATGTTGCCGCCATCAAAAAATAAAGTGCATAAATTTTTATTTTTGCTTTCCATTGTTGATCGGTCAAAAAATCATGGAGAAAAACCAGAGGCAAGAAGACAATCGCGGTCTCCTTGGAAAGAAATGCCCCAATGAGGCCCAAGGAGGCGAGAAAATATTTTCTGTGGCGGTGGCATAAAAGAAAAAAGAGAAGCCCCAGAGCGACGAGAACTTCTTCATTAAATGAGACGCACATCAGGGTTTCTATGTTGGCGGGCTGAAGCCAGAAAAAAGCGGCGGCCCAGGAGGCGGCCAGTTCCGTAAAGCCCAGTGAGAGAGCCAAGAAACACAACATAAACCCAATCAAGACATGGGACGCCCATTGAGGCGCGCGCATGGCCGCCGGAGATTTCCCAAAGATTCTCGCCATGGCGTAATAGCTAAACGTCGCTAACGGCCTCCAGGATTCTTCGCCAGAAAAAGAATAATAACGGGAATTAAAAAATTCCTTGCCGGCGATGGGATGGTTTATTTCCGAGTTAAGAACAATGGTCCCTCTATCATCGAGCAAAAACGGGTCATTGATGTGGGGTAGATAAAGGGCCGCCCAAAGGGCTAATCCCAGCGGGAGCGGCCAGAATCTCTTAAAGAGGCTTTTTTCCGTTGGCGAGTTCGCGGCCTTCGGCGCAGAGTCTTTCGATGTCATCGATTTCCTTGGGGACATGGGTGAGATTCAAGGGCGCGCCGGCCGGGCTGATGATGATGTCGTCTTCAATTCGGACGCCGCCAAAATCGAGGAAATTTTTGACCGCTTTAAAATTAATCTGACCTTTCATTTTCTCTTGAATTTTCTGGTTTTCCAAAAGAAATCGAATAAAATAAATGCCAGGTTCCATCGTGATGACAAATCCGGCTTCCAGTTTCGCCGAAAAACGCACGGGTATCTTGGTGGGATTGGGGACGCATCTCTTTTTTCCGCCGACGACGTCGTGAACGTCAAGCCCCAGCATATGAGTCAGACCATGAGGATAGAAGACGCGAACCGCTCCGTTTTCAACCAGACCGTCAACCTCGCCTTGAAGGATTCCCAGGGATTTAAGGCCTTCGGCGATGATTCGCATTGAGAGTACGTGAAGTTCCGCCGATAAAGCTCCCGGTCGCGCGCTCGAGATTGATTTTTTTTGCGCTTCCAAAACGATGGAATAAATATCTCGCTGTTTTTGAGTAAAACGGCCGTTGGCGGGAAAGGTGCGGGTAATGTCGGCGGAATAGCCTCTAAACTCCGCTCCCGCGTCAATTAGAACCAGATCCCCGTCTTTAATTTTGTCCAAGTTTTTATTGTAATGCAAAACCGCCGCATTTTTGCCGGATGCGACTATAGAGGGGTAACCAAGAGAAGAAAGCCCGGATTTAAGACACTCCGATTCA
>JAJZJF010000030.1 GCA_021810245.1 bacterium | reverse complement strand
GAAAATTGTCCGCATACTTTATTGTATCAAGTTGGGCGCAATCCCAATCAGTAGAGATTGTAAAGGCATATTCCGTCTAAACAGCGCAGTGGATGGAGGCGATTTAAAAGCCCGGCCATTAAGAGGTTCGATCTTTGGTAATAAGCTTGATCTCCCTGATAGTTTCCAATGTAAGGGTTATAAAGGATGTGGGTAAATCCCAGGGCTAACAGTTCTTGGCGCAATTGCCGCCAGTCGGTAATGGAGGCATAGTCGAGAACTCCGGGGTTTAAAGGATCGCCCCAGGCATATGGAGAGTTGAGATAATAGCCCCTGACATCCCGGAAAAGAAAAATTTTAGAATTTGGCGGCAGGCGATTGGCGGCTTGACTCATCAAATACCAGGGCCCGAGAGTTTTTTCAAGATAATGCTCCGCGGGCGGCTCTGAAGCGGCATCGAGGTTTAAAAAGGCGTACATTTCATTGTTAGAAGACAATTTTTTCAAGGGCCAAAGGCCAATCAAAAGCGCGGAAAATGCCAGAGTTCGCAAGAAGCTTTTTTCTCCTAAGAGTTGAGCACTCCAGGCGCCAATTAAAACCGCCAATATCGTAGCCGCCGGTAAAAAATAGCGCCAGTCTTGGTAGACATAAAACCAAACCGTGTAGAAAAAAAAGATAAAAAGGAGGGTTTTTTTCTCGTGGGGCTCAAGAGGCGGTCGCCGGATGAGACGAATGAACAGCAAAATGAAAAAAGGAACCATCATCCATTGCGGATGGTGTAGGAATTTTGCGGGTCTTAAAATAAGGAGAAAGGGGACGCTTAAATAGTGAACGAAGGTTTTTGAAACCCCTTCGGTCACTGAATCTGATAAGCGCTTCCAAGCCGCCATATCTGGGGCGCTGGCATGAAAAAATTGTCCCAAATAGGGCCAGACCGGGTTTTCAGTTTGAAGCCAATTTTTTAAATACCAGGGAAATCCTAAAAGAAAGGTTCCGCTTCCGTATAAAAAAATTTCTCCGGTCTTTTCGCGGATGGATTCATATCTCTGTATTAAAATCATGGCGCCTAAAGCCGCGATGGCCCATAGCCCGGTAATTTTCGCGCTGGCAGCAAGCCCGCTTAAGAGCCCGCAGAGAAATAAAAGCCGTTTGCGTTTTCGCTTTACTGGTTCTGTCGACGATAGGAGAAAAACAAAAAAAGCGGCGGCGATGGATTGGGCGATGTTAAGATCTGTTTCCGCGTTTCCTATGACCCGTTGAAATAACGGCTGAACCGATAAGATAGCGCAAGAAATTTCCGCCGCTCTTTTCCCGAAAAATCGCTGGGCAATCAACCAGGTCGCGGCCAAAAGCCCAAGCCCGTTGATAAAATTGACGACATGGGCGGCGCGGGCGCCCATCAAGGCCAGGCACAAGAGATAAATCATTTCGGTGTTGAGTGGGTAATGGGCATTGGCCGACCATCTCAAATTGACGAAGGCTTTGTCACGAAGAAAAATTTTGGGGAGAGCCAGGTGATAAGCCAAGGAATCCCAATCGGCGTCCGGGGCCGAGCTAGCGATAAAGCCGCGCAAAAGGGCGGCAAAAATGGCGGCCCAACAAAGAAGGGATATCCAATCTCTTTTCTCTTGGAAGGAAGCTTTGACTGTTTGGACGGCTTTGGCGACAAAGCCCCTTTCTCTCCAGGTTCCCCAACAGAGAAGCGCAAAGAGGCTCAGTAATACCGTGCTTGCATAGAGAGAAAGAAGCCCGAAACCCAGGATAAGAAGGGATATCAATCCCTCCCCGATAATCAACGATAAAAATGATTTTTCCGGCGCCTCTAAAGCTTCTGAAATCTTAAGAGAATCTAAAACGGCGCGGCCCAGAGATAGAAAGCCAAGGGCGAGGATGAGCGCGAAAATGACGCTAGTGGTAAAATAAAGAGCTCCGTTGAGGCTTCTGAGAGTTAAAGCGCTGGGATGAGAAAATAAATAGTACAGGCAATAGCGGCTTTGAAATAGAACAAAGGCGCAAGCGAGAAAAAAAGATAAAAACAGGTTATTGGCTTGAGAGCTTATCTGAAATTTTTTCGCGTAATTCAAGGACCGCTCGAACATAATTGTCGGAAGGGTTGTAGGCGTAAACAGAATTCCAGATCGCCGAGCCCGGGCTAGAATCTCCGGGGGCGTATCCGTGGGCGATGAGGTAATGGGCGACGCTGGCTAAAACATCGGGCCAACTTTTCCAGCTTTTAACTCCGTCTCCATCAAAATCGACGGCATAGGCATTGTAGCTGGACGGCATGAATTGAAAATATCCGAAAGCCCCGGCATATGAACCCTTGATAGATTGAGGAGAAATATTTCCTTTATAACAAAGCTCCATGTAAGCGGCCAGTTCTTGCCGCGCCCAATCGGATAGGGCCGGAATCTTGGCCGCGATGGTGTAAAGGGCCGATATGACCGGAATGTTTCCGGTGACATGTCCCCAGCGGGTTTCAACGCCGACCAAGCTGACTAAAATAAGAGGGTCGACGGGATAATCCTCTTTGATTTGAGACAAAAGTTCCGCATGCTTTTGATAAAAAGCGGCGCCGAAATCGATATTAGGCTTGGTCATGAATCTTTTCCGGTACTCTGCGTAGGGCATTTTTTCGGCGGGGCGGTGGAATAAGCCGAGAATCGCGGGGATGATCTTGGTCTTTGGGTTAAACAAGGCCCTTCGGACAAAGGAGTGGGGGACCGCGGAGCCAGAAAGGCGATGAATAATGTCTTGATAAATGGTTTCTTTGCTGAGGGCTTTTTTGCTTTCGGCCAAAGAGGAGCTTTTTTGCCTGAGGAGAATCTGGATTTGATTCATCTGACTAAAAAACGCGGAATCATTTTGCGGGAGTTGTGCCGCTTGAGAGAGAAAGACATTTCCGATAACCAATATTAAGGCCAGAGATAATTTTTTCCCATTCATAATTTAAGTTTAGCATAGAAAGTCTTACATAAGACCATGATAAATTCCTATCATTGAAAACATGGCGCGCTCACGGCCTGTCGCGGAAACTTTGCCGCTCGGTCTCTCATGGCTTGATTTCCTTCAGCATTTTTTTCTGGTCGCCGCTTTTTTTGTCTCTCCGCTGATTTTCTTTACCAATCTTACCCGCAATCCCTACATCACCCAAATCTGCTCTCTCAATATCTCAATTTCCATCGCCCTGACTCTTTGGATGTTCCAAAATTACGGAGAGTTGCGAAAACTCAAGACAGTTCTTAATCTCCCGCTGCTGTTTTGGACCTTAATTATTTTTATCAGTTGGGGATACGCCTTTTTTAGGCATGTGAAATTTTTTAGGCCCTCGGTTTTTAATGAAGGCCTCAACCATGAAATTTTTTGGGTCATCAACTGCGTGGGGGCTTTTTTTATCGGGGTTGCCTCGATTCGGAATCAAGAGGAGGCCGGAGAAGACGTGAACCTCTGGGCCTGGGCGGGCTTTTGCGTTGCGTGGGGAAGCTTGTGGCTTCTTTTTCCGTTGATGAGGAGTCCCAGTTCTCCCGCTACCGACATCGCGGCCTTGGTCTGGAACGGTTACGGGGCGTTTCTCTGGGTTCTGGGAGTGGGGTGTTGCGTTTACTTAAGCATTAAAAGAAGAGCGATTGATTATCTCCATCTCGCTTTGGCCGCCGGGTTTTTGGCCTCGGCTTACGGCGTTCTTCAGTATTTTAATTTTGAGTTTATTTGGCCTCATGCGCTTAATCCTTACGGCGGCCGCGCGGTTTCAACCTTTGGAAACCCCAACTTTCTTTCTTCTTATAATGTCGTCTTGCTTCCCTTCTGCGTGGTTTTATGGGCGCGCGCTAAGGGAGGAGCGCGCTATTGGTATGGGATCTGCGCATTGACATTAGAGGCGGGGCTTTTATGCAGCCTGACCCGCTCTTCTTGGCTTGGGGCTTTTGTGGCCGTGTCTTTTTTATTTTTTTCGAAAGGATTTATTCGTTTGCTCCGAAAAGAAATACGCCTATTTGGGCTTTTTTTTGGAGTGGGTTTTGCCGTTTTTGTCTTATGGCCGCATAGCCTTCTTTCGGCGGGGTATCGCCCGAGTGTGTTAGGGCGTTTGGAAGAAGTTGATACCTTGCTTAAGCCCGGGCCGATGAAGCAGGCCTATAGTCCTTGGCATCAAAGAGTGATGATTTGGACTTGCGCTTGGTTGATGGCCAAAGACAATCCCTTGACCGGGCAAGGTTTTGGGCTTTTTGAGTTGTTCTATCCATTTTATCAAGGCCCGGTTTTGCGGGCTACGCCTTTTTACTGGAATTTAAGAACCCACGCCAACAATGCCCATAATGAGGTGTTAGAGGTTCTATCCCAGACGGGACTATTGGGGCTGGGGTTGTTTATTTGGATATGGGCGGTTTTTTTCCGTTTTGCGCGGGATTTTACCAGTCAAGAAGAAGATTCTCTTCGGAATTTGTGGGTCTCCGCGGGCGCGGCTGGCGTGTTGGGAATGATGGCCGACAATCTCCTTAACGTGTCTCTTCATTTCGCGGTTCCGGCTTTTCTTTTTTGGTGGGTGGTGGGATCTAGCGTCGGAAATGGGCGCGTTGATCCTGTAAAGACGAGCGCGGGAAAAAACAAAAAAAATATTTGGGTTTTTATCTCTGTTCTCGGCATATGCGTCTGGATGATTGGGCGCTGGAGCTGCGTTTGGGAAAGAGAAGTCCATTATTTTTCCGGTTTTAAGTTGGCTCGGCAAGGGGACATGGCTGGCGCGATTAATCAGCTTGAGATTTCAAAACATTGGGGGCCGCCGGAGGTCAACGCGATTTACGAACTAGGCAACGCTTACGCACGCTCCGGATTTTTTAGAAGAGCTGAAAAAAACTACCAGGCGGCTCTTGACGCCAATGCGGGATATGATGAAATTTTCTTCAACAAGGGGGCTATTGAGGCCAATCATCTCAACGAGGTTGCAGAGGCCGTCAATAATTTTCGCGTCTCATGGTGGATTAACCCCCTTTTGAAAGACGTTTACAACAGCCTAGGCGCGCTTTATTTGCGCGATCCGCTCAAGTATCTTTCGCCAGCCTTGGACCTTCTCTCTTACGGGGTCAAGGTATTTCCTCAAGACTCCGGGTTCTGGAATAATTTAGGCTATCTTCAAACCCTCAATAAAAATTATCCTGAAGCTGTCAGCGATTATCAAAGAGCCCTTCAAATTAACCCCAATTTGACCGCCGCGCGGAAGAATCTGGAAATTCTAGCCCACTTTCGCCCCTAAGGCCCTAAAGATACAGTGTAACTCTGTAATAATTTAGCAAACACTTCGGCGCAATAATTATTAGGATAAGCGGAATTTGTTTAAGGGAGAAATATCGGCTAAAGTCCATGCTTAGGAGAAAGCAGAAATTTTTTTGGAGCTTGATTATTGGCTCACTCGCCGTTGGCGCGTGGGGCGGGATTATCGCCGGGCAAGAGCCGCCGTTAAGCCGCGACATGCAGCTGGGAATTTTTTATTTCAAGAAGGGGGAGGATTCGGAGGCGATGGACCGTTTTATTGAAGTCCTTAATGCCGGAAACCCGACCGAGAGAACCCTGGCCAATCAATACCTCAATCGCATCACTCGGCGCTTGTCGGGGACAGAATCAGTTCCCCAAAAACCAGCCCAAAAACCGGAAGAGAAAACCTCTTCTCCCCCATCCTCGACCGCTCCTGCCATTCCCTCAAAACCCGCCCCAAGCTCCAACCGCTCCCAAGCCCAAGCCGCTCAAGAGTCTTCCGCGGCCTCGCAAGAATTACCCGCAACGCCCCCTCAAGCACAAAAACAAAACCCTGCGGTCTCTCATTCTCCTGCGGCTCAAGCCGCGCCGCTGAGCGCCAGCGCCATTCAAGAACAAATCAAGGGAAAAATTCGAAGTTTGGCTGATTCCGGGCTTGGGCATTTAAAACGCGTTCAGCGCATCGTTATCGTTCGTAAAAAAGATGGAAGACCTTGGGCGATTGCCTTGCCTTCCGAACTATTGTTTGAAAAACAAATAGCGTTTAGAAACCGCGCCAATCAGATTATTTCCAATTTAGCCTCGGTCACCTACGGAGAAGGACAAGCGAAGGTATTCGTGTTCCCGGAAGGAGCGGCTTTGGGGGATGTGAAGGTTATGGACATGCGTCGGGCGGTCGCTCTCGCCGATTCTTTAGTGTCTCTGGGAATTTCTCCCAGCCGAGTCCAGGCGGAGCTTCTCACCGGAGGGTCATACCGTATTCCGAGTTCGCTTCTTTCGTTTAAAGGGATTATCCTTGTTTTTGATTATCATTCGACTCTTAATCTCAAGGCTCCGCCGGATGAGGCCGGGCCGCCATTGTCGATGGGCCTTTCCACTCCGCGATTTCGAGTTGATCAAGGGCAAGGCGTTTTAATCGAGTTCTCCGTTCAAAAGCCGCATTCAGGGGTGAGTTTTTGGAGATTTAAGATTTTGGGGCCCGAAAACGCTAAGCCGAAAACAATTGAGGAAGTCGTGGGAAGCGGGCCGGTCTTTCATCAGGTCTATTGGGACGGCAGGAAAGATTATTCCGGTTCCCATGAGCCATATGGTTTTTATGAATGCCTTTTAACGGCCAAAGACGGCTCCGGGAGAACTCGGGCGATTCATCGCTGGGTTGAACTAGCCGGGCCGCCCGGAACGCAATACGTGTCAAGGAAAACCCGTGGGAAAAATAATAAAGCCAAAAAGGAGATTTCAAAATTAAAACCGGCCGCCAAGGCCGCAAAGGTGCTTCGAGCGTCAAAAACTCTCCCTCTTAAGGCGGCGCGGAAGTCTTTCCGTGGGAAGAAAAAAGTTTCATATGTTCAATTGCGCGCGAACCGCAAAAAGAAAATGAAGCCGAGTCGGCATGGAAAAAAAATAAAACCTCGAACGAAAGGGCCTCGGATCGCAAGCGCTATCGTATTTAAGATGAGTAGTTATCAATTGTCAAAAGCCATGAAGAGCAAAATATTAAAACTCGCGCGCGGCATGGCTAAAAATAAGAAAGTTCGATATGATATCATCGGTTATGCTAAGCCCGTGGAAAAAAATGCTAAAAACTTATGTCGGCAGCGGGCGCAGATAGTCGCAGGGTTACTCATCAACAAATATCGGATTAATTTTAAAAGGCTTAAAATCAGTGGGAAGGTGTCGAGTTTAAAAGGCTCTCGCGTGATAGTTCTAGGGCGCATGGCTGTTAATAAAAAGAGGAGAATTCAAAAGCGTGGACGAAAAGTTCATCGATGAATGGGCCTTTGGGATAAAGGCTCCCAAGGTTTCTCAAAACCTGGGCATTTACCTTAGCCCGAGCGTGGCCTATATTGCCCAATCCCATCTCAATAAAGGTCGTTTGGTTTTAGACCAGCTTTTTCGCGTGGCTCTTCCTAAACCTAAAGCCGTGGCCTCGCCCAAGGAAGCTTCTCAAATGCCGGGAGTGGAGTTGTGGGGAGACTTCAACGATATTTTAGACGTTTTGCGCCCGGCTATAGGTAAACTTGTCAATGCGCCCAAGGAGGTCGTGGTTTCTCTCTCGCCGGAATTGAGTCTTCTTCGCTATTTTCAGATGCCTCAGATTGAACAAAGATTTTGGAAAACGGCGGTTCCTTTGGAGGCGAAAAAGCATATTCCTTTCGCCTTTCAAGGTCTCACCAGCGATTACCAGGTTTTCCCTTCCGCGGTTTCTACCCCGGATGGAAAAGCGATGCAGGGGATCTTATTCGCCGTAACATCTAAATCGACTTGGGAAGGCGCTAGAGATTTGATGAAGGGTTTGAAATTGGAGATGGTGGCTATGGAGACCAGCGTCAACTCTTATTTGAGATTTCTGTTGGCCATGGATAAAGGGGTTACGGAGCCCGCGTGCCTCTGGGTCCATTTTTCCGATGTGAAGGTTCGCATTGTGGGATTTGCAAGAGGAGTTCCTCTCTTGCTTAGAGAGGTCGATTGGTATCCAAACGGCGATCTAAGGACACTAGGGCTTCCCAGCCTAGTTGATTTCATCAGCCATAAATTAGGTTTGGGGTCCGTGCAAAAGTGCTTGGTTAGCGGCGCGGCCAATGAATCTATCATCGCGGTCCTTTCCCAAGAAATGAATCTCCAAGCGGAACCTAAAAACCCCGGGCTCCCCTTGGGGCTCAAGGGCGGGGATTTTGAGTCTTACGCCGCCATTGGAGGCTCTTTTCGCTTTACCGCTCCTTCCCCGGCCAATATCGATTTTTCTGCGTCGATGAAGGTGACCGATGGCGAGAGAAAAGCGGCCATGTTTGTTTTTGGAGCTTCGGTTTTTGTCGCCGCCCTTTTTATCGTTTTAGGCTTATTCTCAGGGTTTCAAGTGTTCATGAAGTCGCGGGAGCTTTCGGGAATTAAGAGAGACCGTCATGTCGAGGCTCTTTTCCGCGGCAAATCCCAAGCGGATATACAAAAGATGATCTCTAAAATAGAAAAAGAAACCGCTTTCTTAGGCGGCGCCAGCAATAAAAGAAATGATCCTTCTGTTTTTTTGGATGATATCGCGGATTCCATTCCTGAAAATCTTTGGCTGACCGATATAAAGCTGGATAATCCCTTGCCGCAGCCGGGGCGCAATCTCGGGCAAGGAATGAAGCTAGAATTGTCCGGATATTCCACGGCCGACTCGCGAATGGGAGAGGAAGAAGACGCGCGAAATTTTAAGGAAGCTCTTGAAGGATTGCCCGATTTTAAAAAATTTTCCATTCAGATACAATTACAGAAAGGGCAAAACCAAGGAATGGCTGGCGGTTTCAATAATAAAAACCCTTATGAAGCGGAGCGTCAGCGCGAGGAAAGAACGGGTTTTAATATCACCGTCCAGCCGCAGTACGGCTTAAATTAATTTTATGGCTATGGATATTAATGATATCAACAGAAAGATTCGTCATTTGCAGAGAGATTTTGGCGATACCATTTTTGTCCTCCAAAATAAGGGACTTAAGTATTTTCAACGCGTTTGGCTGGCGGCGCTTCTCATTATTTTTATTCCCTATAAGTTCTTCTATCAGTCGATGGATAATGAGATTGCGTCTTTGGAAATGAGGATTAAGACAGCACGGGCGGCTAATAAATATGCCAAGACCTATAATGACTCCATGGGAAATCTTCTCATCGTTGAGCGCCGCCTTCCTCCGGCGAGCAAGGGAACCGGCTGGTTAAGCGATATTTCTATTTCCTCTCTCAAAGAAGAAAACATTACTCCCGATTCCGTCTCTTCTGTCCATCAAGTTCAAAGCGGGAAACTGATCAAACAAAGCATCTCCGTCGATTTTGAGGCCAAATTCCCGGAGATTTTCGCATGGCTGTATAAGATTGAGCATGACCGCTATCTGATTCATGTTGATTCCCTGCAAATAAAAAAGGAAGGACTCGACGAAAACAAGGTCCATTGCACTCTTTCCACATTGATTCAGGGCGGCTCCGGAGGCAACTCCTAAACATGGCTAAAAAAAATCCCGCGGGGTGGGTGGTTCTTTTGCTCGTTTTAGCCCTTCCGGGATTTGCCTTTTATTTCTGGTGGAATCATTTGGGCGGGAATCGTCCTGCCCCCCGGAAACTCGCAAAAGCCCCGCCTTTTTCCCGCGTTTTCAATGCCGCTCCTCCGGGAACAAAAGTCTCAATTCCCCGTGTTTCTAATTCTTTGGGCGCGCCTATTTCAGGTCCTCAACCCGGGGCAAAATCTCCGGCGATTACAAAAACAACGCCTGCCGTTCTTGCTCACCCGAGCGCTTCTTCGCCCTCCTCAAAATCCTTGCTCAATAGCGGGAAAGCGGTTGCCGCCACTCCGGCTCTAGCCGCGACTTTAAAATCTGCAGCGCAAAACTCCCAGAAATTAACTCTCCCAAATCTGAAAAGAGATCCTACCCTCTCTCCTGCGGACCGACAGGAAATTTATGATTTACTTCACCCGAAGCCTAAACCCAAAATCGTACGCCGGCGGATTAAAAAGAAAAGAGGTCCCCCCATTGAAAGTTTGATTGATTTGTCTGGAATCATTTTTATGTCTCCGTCGAATGCCAAGGCGATTATTAATGGCAACCTTATGAAGGTGGGTCAAATGGTGCACGGAGCTAAAATTATTAAAATCGAGAAACAAAAAGTTGTTTTCTCTTATCATGGGCGAAAGGTAATCAAGGTGATGAATAATAAACTTTGAGGAGACTATTATGAAGAACAATGGGCGGCGTTTTAAAGGTCTTGCGTTGGGAAAAGGCTTATGGCGCGCTCTTTGCCTTTTATCAGCCCTAGAATTGGCCCTCTTGCCTGGGATGACGGCCTTAGCCCAATCCGACAGCTCAACTCCCGAGGCCAATCCGCAATTTCAAAATTCCGTGCAAGGTTCTCGGACTAATTCCGGCTCTCCGGTGGGAAGCGTTTCCGCCGTTAAAGCCCATGCCGCTTCCGCTTCTAAAGCCCTTGATCAGGAAAGTTCTTCCTCTCAAGCGGGCGCGCCTTCATCGGGAATTCAAATCGGCGCTTCTACCCCTCCAACTCCGCCGCGGAAAAAAAGAGTCCCATCTCCTTTGGATACCCGCGTTTCGATTCGCGTCAAGGGCGCGCCACTGGCGACTTTTTTGGATGCCATTTCCGCCCAGGCCAAGATTAATTTTTTGGTCAGTGAGGGTCTTGAATCAGTCAAAATTACCGCCTTTTTGCAAAAGGTGACGGTTCGTGAAGCCTTGCAGATCCTTCTGGAAATTAAAGGCTTAACGTATCGGCAGATCGGGAAAAGCAACACCTACGTCATTAAAAAACGCTCCAAAAATGCCCCAAACTTTATTACGCGCATTTATTCTCTCTCGTATATTCCCTTGGTCAACATCGGACAACAAGCAAATCAGGGACAGCAAGGCGGGATGGGCGGCGCGGCAGGCGGCATGGCGGGAATGCTTGGCGGGATGGGAAGTCCCTCTGCCGGAGGGAGCTCTGGCGGCCCTGCGCCTGGAGGCGCGGGCGGTCCTAGCGGAGGGCTGATGCCTGGCCAGGGGGGGCAGGCTTTGGGAATGGGATCCATGATGGGAGGCGCTTCTGGGGGCGGAGGACAGCAAGGAATGGGCGGTATGCCGGGAGCGGGATCCGGAGGGGCGAGTTCTATTGTGACCGTGGTCCAATCCGTTTTAACTAAGGCCGGGCGGGTGGCGGTGGATCCTCGGACCAACTCTTTGATTGTGACGGATGTTCCGGAAGTATTCCCCCAGGTGGATCAGCTGATTGCCGAGCTTGATAAAAAAGTTCCCCAGATTATGATTGAGGCGCAGATTGTCGAAATTGATTCCAATAGAGCCAATGATCTCGGTTTTGAGTGGGGCGGGCCCAACGGAGAAATGGGAACTTTTACCGGAGGCCAGCGCGATACGTCTTTCCCAATGGTTCTGACCAGCGCCACTGGCCAGCCGCGCTTTTTTGATCCGGTTCAAAATGTCATGAGTACCTTAGCCCTTGAAGGCGGCGGCATGATGGGCGGGGGCATGGGCGGCGGCGCGGGCGGTGGTATGATGGGAGGGATGGGTACGACCTTGGGCGGTATTGGCTCAACTGGCGGGACCTTGGCTATTCCCACGACCCAACCAGGAATCAATCCTCTGACCGGGCTTCCCATGTTGGGCTCAAGCGTGATGACCAGCGTCCTTAACTTAAGCCAGCTGACCATCACCTTGCGCATGCTGGTGTCTCGCTCGGAAGCGCGCTATTTAGGCAAACCCAAAATTCTAACCGTCAATAATACTCCGGCAATGATCTCTATTACCGGAGACACCGCGGTTTATATGTCGGAGCAGACCACCGGTGGCGGCGCGGGAATTACCCAGGCGACCTATTCCCCGGTGACTAAAAATACTGGCCTTACTTTAACCGTAACGCCTCAGGTTAATGGTGATGGATACATCACGATGTCGGTTAACCCTGAGTTCGTGGACGTGCAACCTGCGGTTGTTTCAAGCGCGGCTAATCCTGTTTATGACACTCTGACCCGAATGGCGCAAACCCTGGTCCGCGTCAAAAATGGAGAGACCTTGGTTCTGGGAGGGCTTTTACATTCAACCGAGCAAAAAACCGTGCGCAAGGTTCCGTTTTTGGGATATATCCCCGTGATTGGCTGGCTTTTTACCAGCGTCCAGGCCCAGCGTAAAAACACCGATCTGGTCATCTTTATCACGCCGACCATCATTAACGATTGAAGGCCTTGACATATTCAGGAAACCCGTTATACTTCTAAAAGAGGTTAAAATCTTAAATGTCTGATAGAGCCTTGTTGGCGGATATGATGGTTTCTTCCGGTTCGCTGACGGCGGAACAAAAAGAGAAAGCTCTCAAGGCTTCCCAAGAAGCCAGGTGCAGTTTTGAAGAGGCGGTCATTAAACTTGGTTTCGCTTCCGAAAGCGTGGTCACTGCGGCTTTATCCAGGCAATTAGGCATTCCTCTTGCCTCTCGGGAAAATAAGATTTTAATTCCGGAAAAAGGCCAAGGACTTGAGAAGTTGATTCCTGAAAATTTCGCTCGGGATCATCTGGTGGTTCCTCTTTTTCTTGAAGACGGGGCGCTGGGAGTTGCGATGGCGGATCCCACCAATGTTATGCTCCAAGATAATATTCGGGTCTTAAGTTCCAAAACCATCCATCCCTTTGTGGCGGCAAAAACTCAAATTTTAAAGTCCATTGACGAGCTTTATGGCGGAAACCTTGGGAGTAGCCTCGTTGAGAGAACATTGGAAGAGGGCAAAAAAAGCGGCGGCATCGCCGCCGAAGAATCCGATTCCGCAGATATTCGCGTGGATCTCGACAAGGCTATTTCAGGTTCAAAAGACGCCCAAATTATTTCTCTTATCAACGCGATTTTAAAACAAGCCGTTAATGAGAGATGCTCCGATATTCATTTGGAAAGTTTTGACAACCGCGCGAGTTTGCGCTTTCGCAT
This sequence comes from bacterium, assembly GCA_021810245.1. GTDB lineage: Bacteria > Elusimicrobiota > Elusimicrobia > UBA1565 > UBA9628 > JAKAQV01. The sequence continues at coordinate 6,833 of JAJZJF010000030.1, read as the reverse complement.
CGACGGGATTTTGTATGAGAGAAGCTCTCCTCCCAAAGCGATATTCTCGTCTTTGGTTTCGCGCATCAAAATTCTTTCAAAACTTGATATCGCGGAACGCCGCCTGCCCCAAGATGGAACCTTCGCGATTAAACTTCAAAACCGCAATATTGATTTGCGGGTTTCCATTTGTCCGACCGTCTATGGAGAAAAGGTCGTCATGCGTATTTTAGATAAGGGCGCGGTTAATCTTGACGTGGATAAAATCGGCTTTGAGCCAAAACAGAAGGCGGATTTTTTGGATGCGGCCAAGCAGCCGCATGGCCTGATATTTTTAACCGGTCCGACGGGTTCTGGGAAAACCACCACCCTTTATTCCGTCTTAAATACCATCAAAACTCCGGAACTTAATTTTATGACCATTGAGGATCCGGTTGAAATTAAGCTCGACGGTCTCAATCAGGTTCAAGTTCGCTCCGATATTGGGCTTACTTTTGCGGCGGCCTTACGCTCCTTTTTGCGTCAAGACCCGGATGTGATTTTAGTCGGAGAGGTGCGCGATCAGGAAACCGCTCAGACCTGTTTGCGGGCGGCCTTGACCGGACATTTGGTTCTTTCAACTCTTCACACCAACGACGCGATGTCAACGGTCGTGCGTTTAATTGATCTGGGAATCGAGCCATTTTTGCTTTCCGGAAGTCTCCTTCTGGCGGCGGCCCAGCGCTTGGTTCGTATTCTTTGTCCCCATTGCAAAAAGCCTTATAAACCGGACGCTGCTCAATTGGAGGCCTGCATCAAAGAATCTAGATTGCCCCAGGCTCAGATTCCCAATCTGGCGAGCATTGTTTTCTACCGAGAGCATGGTTGCGATAAATGTTCTCAAACCGGTTATATGGGCCGACGGGCAATCTATGAAATTTATCGCATTATTCCGGAGATGAGAGAAATCATCTACAAATACGGCGGCGATTTGGCGCGGCTTCGAGAGGTGGCGGTGAAAAGCGGCATGTGGGATTTAAGAGCGAGCGGCTGGAGAAAGGTTTTGTCGGGGTTGACGACTCCTGAAGAGGTCTTGTCTGTGACGATGAAGGAATAGGAGGCGCTATGTCTCAATTTTCATATGTGGTTCAAGACGCTCGTGGCGAGGCCATTTCCGGCACCCTTGAAGCGGGAGACGAGAACGAGGCGGTGGCGGCCCTCCAATCGAAGGGCTATTTTATTTTGTCATTGTCCTCTAAAGACACAAAGACGACTAAACGCCAAGGCGCCTCTTCTAAATCGATCAAGGTTGCCCAACAGGATCTTATTTTTTTCTCCGAACAGTTATCGACGCTTTTGACCGGCGGCGTACCGTTGGTTCGGGCTTTGTCCTTGCTTGGCGAACACACCAGTTCCCAGGGGCTTCACGCGGTGGTGGGAGCCGTGACCCAGGATGTGTCTCGCGGAACGGCGCTTTATAAGGCTCTGGCGAAACATCCCGCTATTTTCGATACGCTGTGGGTTTCCCTGGTCCAAGCGGGAGAAATGGGGGGACAACTCCCCAAGGTTTTAAGGCAAATCGCCAATTATCTGACGGCTCAAGCGGAATTAAAAGGAAAAATCATCACGGCTCTGGCTTATCCCGCGGTTCTGGCTTGCATGTCGGGAGGGGTTCTCGCTTTTTTCGTCATCCATATCGTTCCGGTTTTTGCCGATATTTTTAAGCAATTTCACATCAAACTTCCGATTTTGACGCAAATGGTCGTTTCCACTTCTGAGCTCATCGTTCATCACTTAGGCCTGATTATTTTTGTCGTGGTGGGGGGCTATATGGCGTGGAAATCTTATACCTCGACCGATGCCGGCAAAATTGCTAAATGGAACTTGATATTTGGCATTCCATTTTTTGGCGACTTCATCAAACACATTATGGTCGAAAGACTCTTGACCACTCTTTCGACTTTAATTGAAAGCGGCGTCAGCATTCTCAACGCGATTGCGGTTTTAGAAGGCGTTTTTTCATCTAATATTATTTTTCAGACGGCTCTTAACGCGATTAAAGTGGACGTGGCGGCGGGAAAATCAATATCGGCGGCCTTTAGAAAATCCGCGGTTTTGCCGCCGCTGGTAACCGAGATGATGTTTATGGGAGAAGAATCAGGGAAACTGCCGGATATGCTTCAGACCATGTCGGGGTTTTACCGGCTTCAAATTGACCAATTTACCCGCCGTTTCACCGCCATCATAGACCCGATATTAGTCGTGGGAATTGGCGGGCTTGTCGGCGTTATCGTTTTGGCCGTGTTTATGCCAATCTTTAAAATGTCAACGATGGGAGGCGGACACTGATGAACGTTCGAAGCGGTTTTACCTTGATTGAACTTCTAGTGGTGATTTTGATTGTCGGAATACTCGCGGCTATTGGATACCCTTCCTACATTCGTTCGATGGAAACCAGTAAGGCGAACGATTCCGTTGGGTATTTGACGATGGCTGGGAACGCCGACCGGATGTATGCGGTAGATCATAACGGGGCATATGTTCCAGCCGGACAAATTACTGATTCATGTGACAGTGGGGGTACTTGTCCTAAGGGAAATGCGTGCGACTTGGTCTATTGCGGTTATATGCCGACGGATAACTATAGCGAAAAACCCTATACTATTAATATTGGAAACTGTGCCACCGGTGCTTATTGTAAATCTGTAGCCACCGTCAACCGATGTGTTGGTTCTTCTCCATGCACCAATACCTCCCCATACACGAGTTGGGGATATAACATTGATTCTAACGGAGTGGTCACCGCTCTTAACTCCAGTACGCCGCTTCCGCCGCAATAAAAAATGAAAAGCAAATGAAAGAAACGGAAAGAAACAGAAAGCGACTTTCCATCACTCTTAACAGGGGTTCGACCTTAATCGAAGTCCTAGCCGCTGTTCTTTTGACTGCGGTGATGACCTCGGCGGTGTTTAGCGTGGCCTTGGGAGCCAAGGGAGAGTCAAAAATTACGGAAGAGCATAATTCCGCGTCTCAATGCTTGACCCAATTGACAAACCAGCTTCACTCATTTGTGACTGGATACTGGAGCTACGCTACCAATAATTTTAATGCAAATATGCCGGAAATATGCGGGCCTCTGTCGAATGGATGCGTCTACGGCTCGGGATTGCCCTCCCAGTGGACTTGGGCCTCCGCTGGAGTTTCAGATAGTTGTAGCGGCTGCTCTTACCCTTACGTGTTGGCGGTGGGGACCCATAATCTCACTGTTGGAAGTAATGGACTTACGGGCTTAGGCACGCCTTTCTGCATGCCCCCATGGATGTGGCAGCCCCCTTATAACGCGAGTCTGTCTTACACTGTGGCGCCTCTTTCATTTGACACCTCAGGCAATCAGATAGGAGGTCCGGGCGTTACGGTCACGATCAACTGGAGTAATCCATGAAGGCGCGCTCAGGGTTTACCTTAATTGAGATGCTCGTGGCCGTTGCTTTAAGTTCTATTGTGATGGTAGGCCTCATTGATATTACCGCGAGCATGCTTGAGCGGCATTTCGAGGGGATTCGTCATGGGAAAATTGACAGCGAAACTCTTTATTCCCTAGAACAGATGAGGCTTGAACTTGAGGCCGCGACCTATTACTCTTACCCGAATACAGCTAGTCCTTCCGGTATGTCCATTCAGGGCTGCGGAGATTACTTTTCAGCGACTAGTCCCGGGACGCAAATTCCTGCTCCTGGCGCAACAATAAGCTCCTTTGCCTATTGTCTAGAGAATCATTGCACAGGGAGTAATCCAGATTTATGCGATCCTTCAGGCTATACTGGTCCTTACGATTTAGTCCGCTATTCCAATACTGGTTGCCCCACTTCGTGCAAGAGCGGTTCCCCTCAAACCTTAATCTACCAAAACGTCTATCTGGAACCAGGTTTTCCAAACCCATTCTATCTCAATCCGCAATTTGGCGGGGTCGATTTGCATATGGTGGTAGGGTATCCCGTCGCAACCGCCGTTGAACAGACCCCCACTTATTATCAAATTGACACAACCTATATTCCAGACACGGGGCGGATGCAATGAAATCTCTTGGGAATTCAAGAGGCCAGGTCTTAACCAGCACCATTGTTACCGCCTTGGTAGTCGTCCTTATCGCCGCCGGGCTGATGCGCTTAGTCCTTATGCGCTATACCGCCGCTAATGAAGTGACGGTTCAGCTTAAATCTGCGCGCTGCGTTCAGCTGGCGGTCGCGCAATTTTTTTCTACCTGGGATAGGTTGACTTCATCAGGTTCGGGAGTGACAGATCCTGTTTGCAGTAGCGTTTCTTCTCTGTTTAAGTGTACAGGATCGACGCATGGCCATTGCCGTTGCAACTGCACGTTTACCAGCGGTTCTTTAAATGGCCTTACTGTGAAGGTAAGAAATGGCCCGAATCCTCCAAACCCGCCCTGTACCTTTGAGGTAGAGACTAACAATGCCTCGTTACCCGTTGCTTGCCAGTGAAACGCCTGATTGTCACCGCCGATGATTTTGGGGCGAGTTCTTTTGTCAATTCCGCCGTCATCCGCGCTTTTAAAGAAGGCATTTTGCGCTACGCGAGCCTTTTGGTCGACGGTCCGGCGGCCTCTGAGGCGGCGAAATTGGCCAAGGAAAACCCCGGCCTCGGGGTGGGGCTTCATTTGGAGTTAGGGACTCTTCCTATTTCCCCGGCGCTGTCTGGACTGGGGTATTTCTTTTTAAAAAAGTGGCGCGAGAGCGTGGAATTTGAGATTAAACGCCAAATTGAAAAGCTAAAAAACTTTGGGATTACTCCCACTCATGCGGACGGACACACTAATATTCATATTCACCCCGTTATTTTCCCCGCTCTTTTGCGCGCCTGCCAAAAATACGGAATTTCTCGCCTCCGGGTTCCCGCCGGAGAGTATAATTTGGGACGGCGCCATTTAAAGAAAATTTCGTTTTTAAACAAGGTGGAATACGCGGCGTTTGGAATCCTCGGCCCCTATCTTAAAAAGAAAGCCAAGAAAATCGCTCCTAAAGTCGAGATCGTCCCCCGCTGTTTTGGCCTTTTGCGCTCCGGACGCATGAAAGAAGACTACGTTTTACGGCTTTTAGAAAATTTGCCCGAGGGGACGAGCGAAATTTATTTCCATCCCTCGCTTGACCCTGAAAGTCGAGTCACTGGAGATTTCCCGACAAAGACCCATCAGACCATAACGGAATTTGAAACCTTGACCAGTCCGAGGATTTTAGAAGCTCTTAAGCGCCTGGATATTTCTTTATCCCAGTTCGGTGAGTGAGATAAATAAGAAAGCCAAAGGAAGACCACAGAATTTCCCGGATATGGCGAATAATGGCAAAACTCAGTCCTTGCCCCGCCGTATATCCAAAAGCCTTAAAGATAAGCACTTTTCCGGCTTCTTGAGTTCCGAGTTTGGCCGGCACCATGAAAAACACCGCCTCAAAGGCGTTTGAAAGCGCTTCGATGACCAGGGCCTTAAAGGCGTCAATCGGAAGATTCATAAACGAGCAGATAACCGCCACTTCAATCATCATCGAGGCGTATCCAATGGTAAAAAATAAGACCGAAAGGCCCATCCGAATGGGGTGCGCCGTTAAATAGCGTCTCATGTTTTCCCGAATGGCTGAAATTTGAGGCCCTCCGATATCGCAAAAAAATTTCCCCTGTTTGTTTTTATAAGCGAGGATAAAGAGAGAAAAGGCGATCAAGGCGGCTACAAACAGGGCTCCCAAAACAATCCAACGAATTTCTCCGTTGCCCAGGGCGTCCATTTTTCTTAAAATTAAAAATAGAATTCCAACTAAAATAAAGGCCATTTGCCCGAGGGTTTGGGAGAGCTTGCCGATAAAGACGCTGGTGTTTTTTACTTCGACGGAAAGTTCGCTTCCCAAAAAAGGAGGGCGGACAAATTCTCCGGCGACGGTGGCCGAGGGGGTTAGATAATTGACGCCGTCTCCGGCGAGTCTGCCTTTCGCTAGCGATATAAAAGGGACTCTGCCCGCGTCTTGGGGGGCGAGAGTAAAGCGCCAGGCCCAGGCATTGAGGATTTGGTCAAGGATGGAGATTGGAAGAATAGCAAGAAACCCCCAAACACCGAACTCGCGGATATGAGCCGCTATTCGAGCGGGGCCGAGGCGCTCGATAAGAAAAAAAAGCATGATAAGCCCGATGATGATGACGAACCGGTGAAACCAAAGAAGGGTTTTCTTGCTCGCGCTCATCTCTCGGTCGCGGCCAAAACGGGTTCTTCAATCGTTCCGGAGAAGGAATAGGTTTCTCCTCTCCAGGAGACCGCTTGATTTCGCCAGCCAATGGTCCAGGCGAAAAAAACAATGAGTTCGCTTACGGGCAGGAGAAAAAAGGAGAGCCGGTTTGATTTCATGCCGGCGGCGCTTAAAATCCGCTGTTGGGCCAGGAATTTGGCCAGAATGACGGCGGCCATGAGGAGGAGAATATTTGGATTGAATCCGAAGAAAACTAAAGACAGGACTAAAAAGGAAAATCCATGGAGAAACAAAAGGCCCAAGTATCCGGAGGGACGGCAGGTATAAATCGTGTGGGCCCATCGAATCTGATGCTTTAGATGTTCGAGAACCCCTGAATCCTCGGTGACGCACTCAACCAGCGACCGGGCGGCCGCGATCTTGAGCCCGGCGGACTTGACGGCTTCGCCTAAAACGAAATCATCGGCTAAATATTGAGCCAGATAGGGGAAGCCGCCGATATTCTCAAAAATATTCCGCCGGATCAACATCGCCGCTCCCATGGCAAAGCGCATTCCGTAAGCATAGGCCGTCATGGCTTGGGGGAGAAAATAGGCGTTGATGGACAAAGCTTCCATGGTGGGCCAGAAT
>JAJZJF010000029.1 GCA_021810245.1 bacterium | reverse complement strand
GCCGAGACCAGAATAAAGGAAGCATAGACAAACGGCATCGTTCCGTGAAAGCCCAGAAATAAATCGCTGGCAAAAAGCGCCGCGAGCGGGACGGTTAAGGCCAAGGCGGGAGACAAATAAGATCCGCCCAGAAGCGCGATGGCGGTTAAAGGGGTGACATTTGCCGGATGGGGCAAAAGCCGCGCCACGGCCCCCATCAAAATGACGCTGACAGTAACAATGATCGTTTTCTTGTTATTCATATCTTTTTTATTATACCAAATTAATTAACTCCGCATTAAAAGGATGCTACCCTCAAAGAGAAGTATTGAAAACGCGGCGAGGGCGATCTGTGAAACTGGATCGGGGGTGACCAAAACGGGCGCGATAAAACAAAGAAGATAAATCTGCCGCCAATATCCACGCAGAACCGATTTTTTGAGAAGACCCGCGCGATTGAGTCCATAGAGAATCAAGGGAAATTGAAAAAGAAGTCCGCAGCCAAGCATGAGATGAACGACAAAGCGCAGATAGTGTTCAAGCCCAATCAAGGGTTTAATTTGGGGCGTTCGGTAAGATAAAAGAAATTTGAGCGCGGCGGGAACGGCGATAAAAAAAGCGAGACAGGCGCCGACTAGAAAAAGAAAATAAGAGATAGGAATCATCGTCAGAATTCGTTTTTTCCAGGGTTCAGAGAGAGCCGGAGCCGCGAAAAGATAGGCTTGGCCTAAAATAAAAGGCAAGGTGAGGATAAGCCCGGCAAAAGCGGAGACTTGAAGGCGCGTAAAGAAGGCTTCGGTCGGGCTCATAAAGACAAGATATCCGGCCGGTCTTGCTAAAAACGAGAGAATAGGACCTGAAAAATAAAACCCGATGACGACGCCGACGGAAAGAATGGCGACTGAAATAGTGACTCTTTTTCTGAGCTCATCAAGATGCGACAAAAAAGGCATGGTCGCCTCTGTTTTAACTGGAGCTTCAATAATTTCAGCGCTCATGGGACTGGGAATACTGTTTCTTCCTTTCCTTCAAACCAAGGCAGTCGAATGACCTTGATCCCGAGATTTTTAATGAGGGTTTCAGTCTCTTCATCTGGAATTTTCTGATCATAGCCCAAGACTAGAATGTCGGGTTTTTCTTCTAAGAGTGATTTGGCAAAACTATTTTCTTTTCCGATTCGGACCGAATTGGCGATTTTGAGATCTTTTATCCACTGAAGCCGGATGGAGGCGGGGACGGCATATGGTTTTTTGTTGTGGGTATCGCTGGATAAAATGACGATCAGCTCATCTCCAAGTTTCCGCGCTTCCTTAAGCATTTTAAGATGAGCTTTATGGACGCGGTTAAAGCATCCAGCGGTGAATACTTTCCTTTTGGAGGTCAATGATTCCTTTATGAGGCTTAAGGTTTCGGGAGAGCGTCCTGGGTTTTGGCCGCTTCGATTTTTTTGTCTTCTTCAAGACCTTCTTTAAGACCCTGCTTGAACATATTGACCGCGCGTCCGCATTGCTTGGCGAACTCCGGAATCTTATTAGGGCCAAACAAAATGAGCCCTACGATTAGAATAACTAGAATTTCTCCGAAAGAAAGGTCCATAATTCCTCCATCAAGATGGGGACATCTCCCATCTCTTTTATATATCATATCACGAAATGAAGCGGGTGAACCGTTATTGGCATATGGGGGTGGCGGCTTTTTTTCTTTGCGCCTGTTCCAATAAGAAAATGGCGAGCGGAAACGGGCGCGCTTATTATCAGGCTTTGAATTGCCAGGTCTGTCACCGGATTGGAAATGAAGGGGGCGCTCAAAAAGGTCCGGATCTCTCTTTTGTCGGGTTCCGAAAAAGCGCGGAGTGGCTTAATCTCTGGCTTAAAAATCCCCAAGCTTGGAAACCGCAAACCCCCATGCCGAATTTTCACCTATCGCCTTCGGCGCGCAAGGCCCTGGTGAAATATTTGTCGAGCCTTAAAGGTCAGGTTTTTGACGGACATCGGCCATGGAATACTCCCGAGATTCGCCGCGATCCTATTTTGCGGGGGCATATGATTTATATTCGGGTTGGCTGCGTGACCTGCCATGGAATCGGCGGGGTCGGCGGTTATCCCGACAATAATGTCGTGGGGGGGCTTATTCCTCCACTGGATTCCGTCTCACGCTCATTTACCAAGCAGGAGTTGGTGCGGAAAATAAAATTTGGCGCGACGCCGCAGAAAGCTAATCCAAAAGGGCCTCAGCCGCTTCTTCAGATGCCGGCCTGGGGGCAGGTCTTAAGCGATGGGGAAATTTCAGCGGTCGCCGATTATCTCCTTTCGCTTAAATCCAAACAATCGGCGGCGGGAAATTGGTAGGATGAGAAGATAGATGGCGATTTCGAGTTTGCGCGGGCGCGTAATTGACTCCAGAGACGATCGGGTAGTGTTTGAGGTTTCTGGGGTGGGCTATGAGGTTTTTGTTTCCCGTGGAGTCATTGACAGGATTGTCCAGGAGGGCAAAGGAGAGATTTTGCTTCAGATCGTGTCTGTATCCGGGATGTATGGGGGAGGAGAAACCTTCTACGGTTTTTTGACGGCGGAAGAAAAAGAGGTATTTTTGCTTTTTAAAGACAATATTCCCGGGACCGGGGCGAAAAAAGCCATGGAGTATGTGGAAAAAGCCGCGAAGTCTTTTCCTGATTTTCGGCGCGCTATCCTGGAGAAAGACTCGAAAGTCTTGGGGGCAATTTTTGGCTTTACCGCGAAAACCGCGGAAAAATTAATCGCCGGGCTTAAAGACAAGATTGGAGATGTTTCGTTGGGCGGAACTGAGAAGATACGGCGCTTGCCTATGGCGGCGGATACTTCTCTGTCTCAGGTCTTGAACGCTTTGTCGAGCTTGGGCTACAAAAATTCGGAAGCGCGAGCGGCTTTAGAGGCCGTTATCGGCGAAAATGGAGCGGCGAATTTGAGCGCGGAGGAAATCGTGCGTAGGGCGCTTAAGAAACTCTAATGGGCGAAATTTCAGATTCAGTTCTAATGCCAGATCCCGCGGCGGGAGAAGAGGTTTTTGATAGAGCCCTCCGCCCTAAGACTTTAGACGAGTTTATCGGCCAAGAAAAACTTAAGGCCAACTTAAGGGTCTTTATCGAGGCCGCGCGCAAACGCAAGGAGCCCTTGGATCATTGTCTTTTTTATTCTCCCCCCGGGCTTGGCAAGACGACTTTGTCCTATATTCTAGCGCGGGAAATGGGCGTTAATTTGAGGACTTCCTCGGGACCTATTTTAGAACGCGCCGGAGATTTAGCCGCTCTTCTGACCGATTTGAGCGAGGGAGATGTTTTCTTTATCGATGAAATTCACCGTTTAAATGCGGTGGTCGAAGAGGCTCTTTATCCGGTCATGGAAGATTTCACTTTTTTTGTATCGACCGGCAAGGGGCCTTCCGCTTCAGTATTAAAACTAGCGGTTCCGCGCTTTACCTTGGTGGGGGCGACGACGAGGGCCGGGCTTTTAACCGGGCCTTTAAGAGACCGCTTTGGCATCGTTGGGAATCTCGGTTTTTATAACAATGCGGAGCTTGAAAAAATCGTTCTCCGGAGCGCCGGAATTTTAAAAATTCGCATATCCGACGATGGAGCTTCGGAGATTGCCCGCCGTTGCCGCCAAACTCCCAGAATCGCCAACCGTCTTCTGCGTCGTGTGCGCGACTTCGCGGATATTAAAGGCCAGGGGCTCATCGATGGCCCCATCGCTCGTTATGGCCTGGACGCTCTTGAAGTCGATTCAGAGGGCTTAGATGCCGGAGATCGGCGGCTTTTGTCCGCGTTAATTGAGAAGTTTTCCGGCGGGCCCGTCGGCCTTGAAAATCTGGCGATCGCGGTGGGAGAAGAGTTGGATACCTTGACCGACGTTATTGAGCCTTTCTTGATTCAGTCCGGGTTTATGTCCCGCACCCCGCGGGGGAGAGTCGCTTCTCAAAAAGCGTATCGACATTTAAATTTCCCAGTTCCCCCGGTGCAACAAGATGCCGGGCTTTTCTAATCAATTCCCCAAAGTCGCTTTTCTCGTTTTAGCCTTAATTTCTCTTGCTCATTTAAACGCCTGGTCTCATGAGCGCTTAATTCGCGTGGGAATCGTTCCGCAAGCGGATTCATTTGTCTTTACGGTTCAGGGCCATTACCAGACGCTTGATTTTTTGGGTCGCCCCAAAAATCTCGTCGATGGAAAGACCTACACTGTCAAACCTTCCGCGAAACTTTTGTCGCTAGGACGCTGGACCTTGCCGGCCAAGGCTTGGCTTAAGAGTCAGGATCCTCGTTCGGCTCTCTGGATTGGAGGCCGGCGTTATCCCGGAGATTTTTTGGTGCTTTTAAATCCCAACAAGACGGTTACGGGAATTGAAATTATCGGCATTGAGACTTACTTGTTGGGGGTGGTCGGCCATGAGATGGACGCGTCTTGGCCGCTAGAGGCTTTAAAGGCGCAGGCGGTTGTGGCCAGAACCTTCGCCTATTTTCAGCTTGAACAGTCCCACCCCCACGGTTATGACTTGGGAGATGACGCGGGCTCTCAAGTCTATGGCGGCGTCAATCAAACGCCGAAAAACATTATTTTAGCGGTCCATGAAACCAAGGGAGAAGTTTTGGGCTATCAGGGAAAACTTTTGAGCGTCTATTATCATTCCTGCTGCGGCGGCCATACTGCGGATGCGGGATGGGTATGGGGCTTTAAGAATACGCCGCGGCCACTGAGGGGAGTGCGCGACCCCTATTGCAAATTTTCGCCTTATTACCGCTGGAAGGTTTTTTTTAGATCGGATGAAATCAAGGCCGCGCTTGAGAGTCGCCGCCTCATAGGAGGAGCGCTTAAGTTTTTTAAAATCGGATCCCGAAAATATGATTACGCTAAAAATTTTAAAGCTCAAATTGGAGATACTCCTTTGAGCGTGGATGCCAATCGCTTTCGTCTAGCCTTGGGGGCTTCCAGTCTGAAAAGCGTGCGGATTTTTAGTATTAAAAGAGAAGCGGGTGGCATTGAGTTCTCCGGAGGAGGTTCCGGCCACGGGGTGGGCCTTTGCCAATGGGGAGCGCGCGGGCAAGCCATGCGCGGCAGAAGTTACGAGAAGATCCTAAAATTTTATTTTCCCGGTTCGGTCCTTTCTGTCGTCGAGTAAAAATGATTTTTTTGATTTTTATGATGGGTGCCTCTTGAATCTTCGTTTCAGTTCTGTTAATCTGTTGAAGGCGTCAGTTGGTTAAGGGTTTTAAGAAACGGGAGAATGGTCATGAACTATCATCTAAAACGAATTAATCCGTACTGGCATAATCATCCCATGATTCCTACCGGGGTCGTGGTGGGAGTTATCTGCGCGGCCATGGGCTTTGCCGCTCAACGCCCCGCTATCGAAATCGTAGGAGTGTCTATCGCGGGATTATCCCTGTTTGTGGCGGTCAAGCCCGTCTTTTCGATTTTATTTTCTTTGATCGGGCTTTTTGGAGGAATCAGCACGTTTTTAATCGCCCCCGGTCTTAACGCCGACAGTTTGACGCCGCCTCTTAAGTTTATTTCCATTCTTCTTTTCACCGCGTTTTATGCGGCGCTTATGGATGCGATGCTTTTGGTCGTGGCGGTGATTTATAATTTTTTAGTCGGTCCTGGAGGCCTTTCCGGGCTTCATCTTGAATTATCCGAGGCGGAGGCGGAAGAAGAGACCGAGGGATGAAAATCAACGCCATTTATGCCTCGCGCGAACCTAATCGCGCGGCAGTTCTAATCGAAGCGTTATCGGCCAGTCAGTTTGCGGTGTCTGTGGCGCAAAAATCCAAAGAGGTTTTGGATCAACTCTCTAAGCAGAACGCGAGCCTCCTTTTAATTGGCGAAAAGTTGCTTGACTCCGATGGAGTTTCATTCGTTAAAAACCTAAGGGCCAAAGGGTCTTATAAACAAATGCCGGTAGTCGCGGTCGTCGAACATGGAGAAGCCCAGGCGGTCGCCCCGCAACGGAGCGCTTATGCCGCCTTTGGGAAAAAACCCGTCGACGCCATTCGCGTCAAGTTTTCCAGCGAGAGCTTTTCAAACGGAGTGGCGGCTTCCGCGTCTTCCCAGGCCAGTATTCGTCTCGCGTTTTTTAATGCGGGGGCGGATGAGTGTCTTTCGCTAAATTGGGATGCGGCGGAATGCGTCGCCCGCATTAAGGCTCTTTTGAGGCGCACGCAGACGGTTCCTTCCGAAGAAATTATCAAAATGGGGCTCATCGAACTTAATCTGACAAGCTATACCCTTCATATCGGCGGCAAAAAAGTCAATTTGACCTCTAAAGAGCTCGATTTGCTTTATGTTTTCTTAAGTTCATCGAATCGCGTTTTGAGCCGCCCGTATTTAATTGAGCGCGTTTGGGGGTATAACTATTTCGGGTCGCCGCGGACGGTAGACGTCCATGTAAGGCGTTTGCGGGAAAAATTAGGCCCGGCGGCGAAATACGTGACGACCATCCCTTGCGTGGGATATAAATTGATTCCCCCAAGTTCTGAAATGCGGAGGTAGCGAAAATGACAAAACAAAGCCATTCCAAACTTCTGGTGATTGATGACGACGCCCATCTGCGCGAGAGTTTGGCCGAGGTTTTGGAGCTGGACGGATTTGAATGTTTTTTGGCTGGAACGGCCAAGGCCGGGCTTGAGAACGCCGCGAAAATCAATCCCGATATTGTCATCATGGATATTCAATTGCCGGATTCCTCCGGGTTTCAAATATGCCAGGAATTGCGCAAACGCTCGAAAGCGACGATATTGATCATGATGACGGGTCGCTTTTTGTCTTTAGATGAGAAAAAACAGGGTTTTGCCTTGGGCGCGGATGATTATTTGACTAAACCTTTTGATATCGTCGAGCTTTCTGCGCGAATCCGGCAAATGTTGACCCGCCGGAAAGGTTAATCTTAGGCCTCATGCCATCATCGGCTCAAAGAGGCAAACTCGCCTATAAAATTCTTCTCTGGTTTTTGGTCATCTCTTTAATTCCAATGGGAGTCGCGGGGCTCTATTTGATTAATATTTCCCAGGCTTCTCTTCATCAGCAAATTTTGGGGACGGAAAAATCCTTGGCCGAGAGTTTTGCCGAAACGGTCTATAAATATATCGCGACCTATCGGGATATTCTGGAAGAATCTGCGGCGTTGCCGCAATTTGTTTCAGGAAATAAAGAAGAGGAACAATCTTATCTCAAACGCCTGATGAGCCTCCATGTCGCTATTCTGGAACTATCGGTTTTAGATTCTTCCGGCCATGAAACGATTCGGGAAGGGCGCTTCCTCGGTCCCAACCCCCAGTTGCGCGATATGGAGTCGGAAGGTTTTTTTGATACGGCTTTGGCCCGGGGGGAATTCATCGGTGGGCTCAAGCGTTTTCAAGGCATTTATCCGACGGTTACGATCGCGGTTTCTATTGGATCTGCGAAATCAGGGCAAACTCCCTTGGGAGTCTTGGCGGCTAAGATCAGCCTCAACGGACTTTCTTCAATGTTGTCAATGGAGTTTCCGCCTTCCAGTCAAACCTCGGCGGCGGTCGCCGCCCCGGATGGATTTTTGATTGCCCATTCCGATCCGGAAAAAGTTTACAAACCGGACGCGCGTTTAAACAGCGAAATATTGAAAATTCTAACGACGCAGGTCGCCGATTCCGGCGGGGGAGAAATAACCCTCTCCGATGGAAAAAACTTTTTAAGCGCTTATGCCGATGTCAATGGTTTGGACTGGATCGTCTATGTTCAAGAGTCCATTCAAGCCGCCTATCATACGGCGGCGAAAATGCGCTCGCAGATTTTGAGACTATTGGTCTGGGTGATCATCGCGATTATCGTTTTATCCTTGGCGGTTTCAAGGCATATCACGCAACCGTTAAGGGCTCTTAAAGACGCGGCGCGGAAAGTCGGCATGGGACAATTTGAGGATTTTCCGGACGTGCTCACCACTAACGATGAAATTGGAGATTTGGCCCAAGCGTTTTTGTCGATGAGCGAGTCGTTAAAAGAAAAAACCGGGGAATTAGTCGACACTAAACAAGAGCTTGAGCGATTGAACCGGACCCTGGAAAAACGAGTTGAAGCGCGAACAAGAGAACTTAAGGCCGCGCAGGAAGAACTCATTAAAAAAGAGCGTTTGGCCGCGATTGGACAGATGGCTTCGGTTGTCGGACATGAGATTCGCAATCCCTTAGCCGTCATCAATAACTCGATTTACTTTATTAAAACGAAATTAGCTTCTGTCTTGGCTCAAGATCCCAAAGTTTCAAAGCACGTTAAAATTATCGAGTCCGAGATTCAGCAGGCCAATGGAATTATTAACGAGATATTGACCTATTCCCGGCAGCGCGAGCTTCAGCCCGAGACGGTGAGGCTCAATGATTGGCTGGAAGAACTTCTTTCAGTGTATCCATTTCCTTCTCATATTACGGTTCAAAAAATTTTCGTTCCCTCCAACCCTCCAGTTGAAATCGACTTGACCGAAATGCAGCAAGCCCTCAGAAATTTAATCGGGAACGCCATTGAGGTGATGCCGGAAAAGGGAATTTTAGGCGTCAAAACGTTTTTGTCCCAGTCCAACATGGCGGCTATCGAGATTTCAGATACCGGTCCCGGCATTCCGCCGGAGACGCTGGAAAAAATATTCGCCCCGTTTTTTACCACCAAGGCGCGTGGAACGGGCTTGGGGCTGGCGGTCGTAAAAAAAGTCATCGATCGCCATGGGGGAAGGGTGGAAGTGGCCAGCGTCGTGGGGCGTGGAACCATTTTCCGCCTTCATATTCCGATTTCTCAGAAGGTGGAAGCATGACAGAATCTAAGGCGCGTATTCTCATCGTCGATGATGACCCGCATATCCGAGAATCTCTGTTGGATGTTCTGGAAGATGCCGGTTACGCGGTTTCTACGGCCTCCAGCGAGAAAGAGGCCTTAGTCAATGTCCACGCGCATAATTTCGACGTCATCTTGATGGATTATAATCTGCCGGATTCAACCGGCATCCAGGTCATCAAGAAAATCAAGAAAATTAGGCCAATTGACTCCCAAAGCCAGATATTGATGCTCACTGCGGACAAAAGCCAGGAGACGGCGGTAATGGCCATTCAAGAATCCGTGGCGGATTTTTTAGTCAAGCCGGTTGACGTGGATCGCCTTAAACGCGTCATCTCCAATTCTCTGGAAAAACTTCGTTTGATGCGGGAAAACGAGAGGATAACGCTTCAACTCAAAAAAAGCAACGAGGAATTGGAACATTTAGACCGGATGAAATCTAAATTCCTTTCGATGTCATCGCATGATTTGTCGAACGCCTTAATGGCTCTCCAGGCCAGTTTTGAACTTCTTTCTCAAACGATTAACCCTTCGGAAGAGCAGAAAAAAAGAATGCTCGCTATTTCTTCCAGCATCAGCCAATTAACTCGCCTGACCGCCGATTTGGTAGACTGGGCATCGATTGAAAATGGAAAATTTAGAATTGAACGGGAAGTCTGCGCTCCGGCAGCCCTGTTGCGGGAGATATTGCTGGGTTCTCAGGCTCGCGCGCAGGCCCGGGGAATTAAGTTTACGGAAAAAATAGAAAAATCTTTGCCCGATATTTATGCCGACAAGAGACGCATTTCCCAGGTTCTCAATAACTTGCTTGAAAATGCCATTCGCTATACTTCCAAAGGCGGAGAAATTATGGTCTATGCGATGAAAGTCGCAAACGGAAATGCGGAAGTAGCGATTCAATTTGGAGTTAAAGACTCTGGAGATGGAATACCGCCAAGCGAGCTGAATAAAATTTTTAAAAGTTTCTATCAAGGATCTGATTCCTCTAAAAGCGGGCGCTTGGGGCTGGGGCTAGCGACTTCCAAGGAAATTGTAGAGGCTCATGGCGGAAGAATCTGGGTTGAAAGCGAAGGAGTGGGGCGCGGCGCGACTTTCTTTTTTACGGTCCCGACCTCAAAAAAATCATGATTTTACGCCGATGGGGGCGGCTTTTACTCCCTCTTGCCTTTAT
The DNA here is from genome assembly GCA_021810245.1 of bacterium. Taxonomy (GTDB): domain Bacteria; phylum Elusimicrobiota; class Elusimicrobia; order UBA1565; family UBA9628; genus JAKAQV01. Next base: position 9,773 of record JAJZJF010000029.1, on the reverse strand, counting down.
TTCCTGCGCGACAGTGAAAGTTCCCATGTCGGTTACGTTTCCGCCAGCAATTGATTTATCTCCCTACCGGCATTTCGCTTTTGGCGATATGAACGGCAATCTTGGCCATCATTTTCAAGACGCTTTGGAAAGCTATTTATCGCGTTCGAGAAATTTTAATTTCATGAATAGAGACCGGCTTAATGTGTTGACCGCGGAATATGATTTAGCTCAGACGCAAGATTTACCGGACGCTCAAATGAACTCTATTGCGATGCAGATTCATGACGCGGCGTTTATTTCAGGGACAATCAATAAAAATTACTACCAGTTCATTGCGGAGTCTCCGGATACCTGCCAATGGAATAATCGCGCTCATCCCTGTCCTTTAAAAACGCGGGTCGGGAGGGTCCGCATCGGCGGGCATTTGGATGTCACGGATGCCGAGAGTGGAAGGTTGATTCACTCCCAGATAATCGCGAAAGTCTGTCAGGCTCAGACGCAGGCCAAAAACGCTTCTCCGCCCCCGATTGACCTCTCCCAATTAACGCAAAATTGCGTTAATTCCGCGGCTCAGGATCTCGCGGCGCTTTTTTTGCCGTCTAGGAAAATGTTTTATCCAGATTTTAGAAAAGTAAGGGATATCCCAGCGGTTGCCCAAGCAATTGCAGAGGTCAAAGCCGGGGACATAGCCCAAGCGGCCAAGGATTTTAACGTGGCGCTTAAAGATCCGAAGGTCACTTCTAGGGATTTCAGCAAAAAATCTTTGTCTGAAATCTATTGGGATCTTGCCCTGGCCCAAGAATATTCCTGGCAGTTCGGGCCAGCTTTAGATTCCCTAAAAAAATCATATGCGCTTAATCCTGTTTCAAGAACGCAAAGAGAAGAATCCCAGCTCCTTAATTTTGAGTCCGCGCGAAGACGGCTTTTAGGCGTTACTCCCCTCATGTTGGCGGTCGAAGGCGGGGCTTTTCATCAGGTTCAGGAACTCCTTCAAAAAGGAGCAGACCCTAATTCGCAGGATGCTTCGGGAAATACGGCTTTAATGCGGGCTGTTGAGAAACAGAATTTTCCGATGGTCCAAATCCTTCTTCGCCGTGGGGCTTGGCCCACGATTAGAAACAATCAAGGACTAAGCGCTCTGGATATGTCTAGAAATCCTAAAATTTCAGATCTGCTCAGAGAGAGTTTTTCGAAACCTTCGATTTTTCATCAAGGCAAGCCCGCGCAGCCTTCCAAGATTGTAATTCATTCCGATGTGGATAAAGTTCCCTATCATTTTCCGGAAGATCCGTTTAAAATCGCACTGGTTGTCGGTATCGAGCACTATGAAAACAATCTTCCATCGGCTGATTTCGCCGATCACGACGCCGAAGTCATGCGCGAGCATTTGATGGCTTTGGGCTATGCTCCGCGCCATATTCATTGGCTCAAAGATCAGGAAGCGACTCGCGCAGCCTTGGTCAAAAATTTAGAGGGCTGGCTGCCTCAAGTCGTTTCCTCATCATCTACCGTTTTCTTTTATTACTCCGGCCATGGGGCGGCGGATCCGCAGACTCATAAAACTTATTTGGTTCCCGCAGATGGCGATCCCAATTATCTTCAAGAAACGGCCTATCCCCTTTCGCGCCTTTACTCAAGGCTTGGGAAATTATCCGCAAAACGGGTTATTGTCGCTTTGGACTCTTGTTTTTCAGGCCGCGGCGCGAGATCTTTGTCTCCAACGGGAATGCGGCCTTTGGTGACCGTGTCTCCGTCCGCGCCTCTTTCAAAGGGAGGGGTTGTCGCGATGACCGCCGCCTCCGGGACTCAGATCGCGGAAGTGCTTAACTCCGAGGGCCACGGGTTGTTTACTTATTATTTTTTGAAGGGCCTCAACGGCGCGGCCGCAACCTCTATCCCAGAGGCGTCCGCGCACGCTTTTGCGGGGAAGGCAGGCGCGGCGAAAAAGAACTTAAAAGAAATATCCGTGCAGTCTCTATACCAGTATCTGCGTCCGCAAGTTGAAGACGCAGCAGGAATGAAAAACCGCGCTCAAACTCCGGAACTCTTGCCTGGAAGCGTCCTTAATTTAAGTCCAATTGTTTTAGTCCCATGAGCGGTCCCGATTTAAATCTCCCTGCCAATTTTAATTTGGAATCTTACCGTTTTTCTTATCCTGAAGAGTTATTGGCTGTCAGTCCCCTGGATAACAGGGATAATTGCCGCTTATTGGTCATAGAGCGCTCGACCGGAGCTGTTTTTCATAAACGTTTTCATGACCTTCCAGAGTATTTAAATCCGGGAGATTGCTTGGCGCTCAACGAGACCAAGGTATTTTCCTGTCGATTAATTGGACGGAAGAAAAGCGGCGGGAAAGCCGATATCCTTTTAACGCGCGAAATTAGCCCGGGATATTGGGCGGCTTTGGGTTCCGGTTTTAAGAAAGACCAGGAGCTTATTTTTGCGGGAAACCTGATTGGAAGGGTTGAAGGGCTCAATGAAGACGGCGAATATTTAATGCGGTTTGACCGCGAAGATATTGAGTCTTACATGAGTCAAAATGGCTTGCCGCCGCTTCCGCCTTATATCCTCAAAAAAAGAAAATCTTTGCCGCTTTTGGAATCAGCTGAAAAAAAAGATTTGGAGTCTTATCAGACCGTTTATGCGCGGAATTTGGGATCCATTGCCGCTCCGACAGCGGGGCTTCATTTCACCCCAGAACTACTTAAAGAGATTGAAGGCCGCGGAATTTCTATTTGTCGCCTGACGCTTCATGTTGGGCGCGGCACTTTTAAGCCGATAGTATGCAAGGATATACGCCAGCATAAAATGCTCCCGGAATATTATCATGTCTCTAGCGAAACTTTGCAGACATTAGAGGAGACCCAAAAACGCGGGGGGAAAATTGTCGCCGTGGGAACGACTGTTGTCCGAACCCTTGAAACCTTGGCCGTTCGTAAAGATGAATTATCCGGATGGACGGATCTTTTTGTCTATCCTGGTTATCCGCTTAAAATGGCCTCGGCCTTGATTACTAATTTTCATCTGCCGGAGTCGACTCCTTTAATTCTCGCTTCTGCCTTTACTGGGCGCGAGAAATTGCTTAAGATTTACCAGGAGGCTTTTCTTTTAAAGTATCGTTTGTTTTCCTACGGTGATGCGATGCTGATTCTATGAGTTTTCAAATTTTAGGGCAGGACGCGAAATCTCGCGCGCGGGCCGGGGTTTTAGAAACCCCTCATGGGAAAGTTGAAACTCCGGTTTTTATGCCGGTCGCGACCCAGGCTTCGGTTAAGGCCTTGTCTCAAGAGGATTTAGAATCCTTAGGGGTCCAGGCGATTTTGTCTAACAGCTATCACCTCTATCTAAGGCCGGGAACCGCGGTGATAAAACAAGCGGGCGGGCTCCATCGCTTCATGGACTATAAAGGAATGATTCTCACTGATTCCGGCGGCTTTCAGGTTCTTAGCCAATCCGATTTGAGGACTATTGATGATTTTGGAGTTTCTTTTAAATCTCATATTGATGGGAGTTCCCATCGCTTGACGCCCGAAAAAGTGATCGAAATCCAGTCGGAATTGGGGTCGGACTGCTGGACGGCTTTGGATGTATGCGCTCCCTATCCATCGGATGAGGCGCAGACGAAATTGGCCCTTGAGCGCACGATGAGATGGCTGGACCTTTCTGAAAAGGCCTTTCTTCAAAAAAAAGACGAAGGCTTTCGCGCTTTATTTTTCCCAATTCTCCAGGGAGGATTTTTCCCGCAGCTTCGCGCGCGCGCGGCGGAACAGATGGCGAAGATTTCGGCTGATGGGATTAGTCTCGGCGGGTTTTCCGTTGGCGAGCCTAAGAATTTAACTTGGGAGATTTTGGGAAAGACTATTGAAGCCCTTCCCGCTTCAAAGCCCCGCTATCTCATGGGAGTCGGGACTCCGGAAGACCTCTGGGACGCCGTTTCTTTGGGGGTGGACATGATGGATTGCGTTTGGCCTACTCGCGTGGCCAGAAATGGGCAGGTGATGACTCGTGTTGGACGGTACAATATCTCAAACAGCCTGTGCCGGACTAATTTCGAACCGCTGGAGCCTTCCTGTTCTTGCTTTGTTTGTGGCAGGTATTCAAAGGCCTATTTATCCCATCTTCACCGCAGTCGCGAACTCTCGGCCCACCGCTTGATTTCCTATCACAATATTCATTTGATGCTTACGCTCGCGCGAGAGATCCGTCAAAGCGTATTGGAAGGGAGTTTTTTTGATAAGCGCCAGGAGTTTTTTTCTCGGATCAGGAAAGACTCCAAAGAAGTCTTAACTCTTGCTTCATAGCGCAAAGACAATTTTTAATTTGCCTTCGCATCTTGGCCTTATTTTATTTTTACGGATTGTTGGGGTTCTGAGTTTGGGGCGCCGAAAGCTGGGAGTAGTCGGGCTCGGTTCCCATGCTCCAGAGAGCTTCAAGATAATCCACCAGAGCCCCAAGATAAGGGTTTTTGAGATAGACCGTATTCTCAAAATTATGGCGATTTCCGTTAAAACTCATATTGGTCGAGCCCGTCGCGACAATTCCGCCATTTTTTCCGTCGCCAATAACGAGTTTGTTATGAAAAAGCCCGGTTTCCCCGGCTCCGGCGATTACGCGCACCTCCGCTCCGGCATCTTTAACTTTTTTCATGTCGGCGATGGATGCGGGATTGTGGGATTGATGGATGTCGGATAAGACCCGGATAGATAATCCGGAATTAAGCTTTGAGACAATAGTTGCCACTAAATCAGGCCAAGGGTAAAATCCGAACATCCCGATGAAGGCGTCTTTTTGAGAGGCGTTGATGATTTTGGCCCATGCCTCTCCGGTTCCGCCATTAGGCGAGAATGAGGCGATGGGAAGAGAAGTCCCGTTAAAATTTTGACCAAGGCTTGAGTCCGTGGGAATGGAACTGTCGATGGCGGGTTCTTGCGGGTCTAAATCATCGGAATAAGGCCGCGCGATACTTTTTGCCCAATTAAAAAAGGCTTGGTAGAGGGCGATGATTTTTTTGTCGTCGATAAAGACCACGTTTTCCCAATTGTTTTGCTGGGAATGGGTCGAGTAATTGTAAGAGCCTGTTTCAAGGATTTGAGAGCTGCCAAAAAAGTGAGGGACGTTCCAAATTCGGAACTTGGCGTGTTGGATGCCGATGCTGCCTAAGCCCTTGAGAGCATAAAGTTTTAAATGAGGGTTTCCGGCATTATACTCGTCCACTAATTTTTGAAGCTGGGGGCTACGAGACCGGTTTCCCTTTCGGCCCATTTTTTCCGGGAAAAGGTTGGAGTAATCCGCTATGATTTCAAATTTCTTTCCCTGCTTAAGCCCTTCAACGATAGAGGCCACGTCTTCATCTAAGGTTTCTTCATAAAGCATGATCTGTGTTGAGTTTGAGGTATTGTTTCCCGCGGCGAGGATTGCGGGAATATCGTCTCCAGTTCCATTGGGAACATTGGGAAATAGCGTTCTCTTAACATTCTGACCTCCGATCTTGATGAGATCGCTGTGGGTGGGAATGAAAATATGAGGAAATTTAATTTGAAGTTCAGATGAGCGGAGGTTGAAATCGTTTGGAGTCATTACTTTCTGCGTCTCCGCTGATTTAAGCCATAACGGCCCCTTTCTCGCTGTATCGGAGTTAAAAGCGGGATCGCTGATTATTTTTCCAGCCTCGGAGTCTGGCTCCGGATTTTTCCCGCTGGCCCAGTAAGGTTCTAATGTTTTGGAGATATGCTTGGATTGAATCGAGGCGACGGTTTGGGAAAGACTGTTTATCTCGCTGGTCTGACTGGGATTGCGAGCGTAGATTTTCGCTAAGGGGGCCAGGATTTGATCAAGAGATTTCGCTTTTTCAAAGGACTCTTTTGAGAGGGGAGCGTCTTCGGAATCTTTGGCTAAATTTTTCGCATATTTTTTGAGGAAGTCCAAAACCTGATCCGCCGATTTTTTTCGCCCTTTTTCCAGTAAAGACGTAATTTGAGAGAGAAGAACTCTTTGGCGCTGAGGGTTATTGGATGAAATTAAGGCGCGAATCTGTCCTTTAATTTTCGCCTTTGATTTTGCATTAAGCGCGTTAAATAGAGGCGCCAATAGCCTTTGACTCTCGGGAGTGGAGGCATCTTTTAAGACTTCAACCCAACCTGCGGTTTTGGCGTCCTCGCTGTTTAGATTAAGCGAAGAATTAGAAGACCAGCGCGAAAATCCTTGCAGAGAAGACGATATTCCGGCGCTGCCGCTCAGCGAAAAAAACGGTTGGGCTAAAAAGCCGCCTTCCGGAGTGATTGGCTCGGCTGTTCCCATTGCCGAGACCATCAACGGCGTGGCGATGAGGAGAAGGGCAAGGGTCCAAGAATTTTTCATTTTAATCTCCTCAATGGCTTTGGTTTCCTGAACTGGCGTTCGATGTTCCGTTTCCGTCCCAATTGACTTGGTTGAGGATATGCCCCAAGCGCACCCCGGCCATTTGAAGGCGTTTGTAGACGATAGGCCGCATTTGGGCTTGATAATCGGCAGGCAAGACCAGGGGATTAGCGCTCTGCTGATCATTTCTTGATTTATAGTAGTCGGGGTAGATCGTGTTTTTTGAAATATTGAAGCTTTCCCCAATCGCGTTATTGATGGTTGTCTCGACATCGCCGGAAATCCAACTCGCCACCTCATCTTTGGGCAGGGAATCCAAGTCGGCGAGCAACTGCTGGGCCAAGGCGTTCGCGGCTGCGGGCGTCTGGTCCTGCCAGCCTGTCTTGTCGATTAAGTCATCCCAAAGCTCATGGAGGCGCTCGAGTTTTCCTTGGAATTGGACGTTTTCGGTATTTCCTCCTTGGTCATTGTTGTCTTCGGCGGTGTGCATGGGCTGATGTTCGTCGCCCACTAAATGAACTACGTAAGACAGCGCGATGATTCTTCTGTCTTTCCAGAGAGTGAGCGCTTGCGCGGACTCAGCTTCTGAGGCCTGTGGGCTTGGAACCGGCCTTGGGGCGCTTAACTGTGAAAGGGCAAATTTAATTTGAGCATGGATGCAGTCTTGAACCGAATCTCCCATGAGTTGGGCGGTGGATCCCGAGGCTTGCTTGTCGCAATCGGGATATTGATTGAGCTGGTCGGTTGTCGGAGTTTGACTGAGACTCTCTTCGACAGGGATGTTCGTAAAATGCCATGATCCGGTGTTCGCATCTTTGGCTAGGGGCCGCGAAAGAAGTCCGCCGAAGTCTGTCGGGCCGTAGCGCAAGGTGTCAGGGTAGTTTGATATATCGGAAAGGCTGACATTAGAGCCGAGAATTCCTGAGATGGCCGCTTGAGTTTGCGGATCAAGGCGGGTTTGAGCGATATTGGCAATGGTTTCATGGCCCTCTGGTCCCCAACTGAAGGCCGCTGCGGGGCCAAACATAAAAGCCGCCGCTAATAGCGCGATTCCCGTTAACCTTTTTTTCATTTTGATCTCCCAGTGATGATTCTTTCCATGTCTTCTTTTTCAAGGGTTTCTTCCCGGAGCATGGCTTCTGCCAGGGCCTCAAGCGTGGCGCGGGAGTTTTCAAGAGAAGTCTTGGCTGTTTGAAAGGCTTTCGCCAAGATGCGCGTGATGGCCAAATCCATTTCTCTATCGGTCGCTTCGCTCGTTTTGCGAACGCCCAGAGCGTCCACCCCCGATGTCAGCAGCCCCACCTGATCATCCATTCCCAATGTCTCCACCATGCTGCGGGCCAGATCATTGGCCTGTGTGATGTCCGATCCGGGACCGGTCGAAGTTTCTCCAAAAATAATCTCTTCCGCCGCGCGTCCGCCCATTAAACCGACGAGGCGCGTTTCCATCTGCGTTTTGGTGAGGAGATAGACGTCATCTCCATTCTCGGCGGCGGGCTCGACATGGGCCAGGGATTTGCCTCCGCGCGGGATCAGGGAAGCTCTATTGGGAATCGGCGCGCCCGCCAAAACCGCGGCGAGGATGTGCCCGGACTCATGATGAGCGGTGCGGCGCCAAAGCGCGGGAGAAAGCGAGAGATTTTGCGCGCTCCCAGCCCGCACATCGTCAATGGCTTCATTGATATCCTGAGGCGAAACGCTGTCCCCGCCTCTTCTGGCCGCGGAGTCTTTGGCGTTGTCAATGAGGCCCTTGAGCTCCGCCCCGGAAAAGCCCGTCGTGCGCCGGACGATGCGGTCGAGGTTGACGTCATGGCGGAGAGCGGTTCCTCCCGCATGTATGGCGAGAATCGCTTTTCGGCCCAAGGCGTCGGGGTTGCCGACATAGACTTTTTTGTCGAACCTGCCGGGCCTGAGCAGGGCGGGGTCCAGAACGTCCTCTCGGTTTGTCGCGGCCATGAAGATGATTCCATCGGAGCCTTCAAAGCCGTCCATTTCGGTGAGGAGTTGATTGAGGGTTTGTTCGCGTTCGTCGCTGCCGCCCTGCCCGGAGCCGCCGCCGCGCTTTTTGCCGACGGCGTCTATCTCGTCGATAAAAACGATGATGGGCTTATTTTTTCTGGCTTCGTTAAATACGGCTCTTACGCGGGAGGCTCCCATTCCGACGAACATTTCGACGAATTCCGATCCCTTAAGGGACATAAAGGGGATGTCCGCTTCCCCGGCCAAGGCTCGTGCGAGGAGAGTTTTTCCGGTTCCCGGAGGGCCGACTAAAAGAATTCCCTTGGGCGGCTTCGCGTTGAGGCGCGCCCATCTTTTCGGATTTCGCAAATACCCCACGATGGACTGAATTTCCATTAAAGCCTCGTCGACTCCACCGACATCGGAAAATCGCGCGGCGGGTTTTTCCGCTTGGATATTAATTGTTTTAGATTTTTTGGAAGTTAAGCCTCCGGTTCCCATGCCGCGCCGCATCATAAACATGATGAGCGCGATCGGCCCAAAAAAGATGAAGATATTCCAAATCATGTTTTTTGCCGTCGCCCACCCCGACAGCTTGGGCTTTTGCTGGGATTTGATCCATTGCGTCAGTAGATTTTCAATTTTCGCGTCATGTCTTTTAGTTTCCTTTAACTCTTGCTCCCTGTAAGACGCGGGTTTTTTAATCTGAAATGGCGGCGCTTTTGGCGCATCCGCTGGCTTTTGAATTTGAACGACGCTGGCTGGCTGTTTAGTCGCGGGGAGTTGAGTGAAGTGAGATAATAGGGGGATGATGAAGACTCCGACCGCGAAGAAGAGGAGTTTTGCGGACAGGGGTAATTTCCGGACAAACCAAGGCGCTTTTTGAGTTTTCGCCGCGCCGGGATCGTTTTTTAATACAGGCGGCAAGGGACTGTCGGACAAGGCCGGCGTTTTAGAATCGGACGGCTTTTCTCCCATTTGTTCAAGAGACCATTGCGACATATTGTACAGGGATTCCCATGAAAGGAGTTTAGCGAGACGGGTCTTCTCCGCGTCGGCGTTAATGATGGAGAGAACGCCGGCCTTAGGGTCCGGGATGGATTTTAAGGACGCTATCGCTGCCGCGCGCTGTTCGGCGCTTAAATCCGCCGCGCGTTCGCCGATGATTTTTGCCGCTTCGCGCGCGAGATACCATTGTTGAGGATATCGCGTTTTCAATAGATCAAGGACGGCGGGGAAAAATTCCGAAACGGGCGCGGTCGCCAGGATATCCAGAGCACTCGATCTGACGACCAATCGCTTTTCCGAAGCGTCGTTTAAAATCTCTTTTGCCTTGGCCCAGGCCGCTGCGGGGTTTTCTTGCGCCAAGTTCTTAAGATGAGAGACAATCTTACTGACCGGGACGAAAATTTGAACATCGCTTCTTTGGATAGGCGCAATAGATGGGTTCTTTCCATCTTCTGAGGGAAGAGACA
>JAJZJF010000135.1 GCA_021810245.1 bacterium | reverse complement strand
CTTCAAAATAAAAAGAGCTAGGCTGGGCCGAATAAATCTTTTTATCTTTAGAATAAATAGAGATTAATACGGGTAGAATGTCTTGTCGGATCAGGCCTTCCCGTGTGAAAAAGAAATGAACCAGTTTGGGCGAATCAAGGAAAACGATGCCGACTGAAACCTGGGTGTTGGGAACTTGAACATGGATCGGCAAAAGCGTGGGGTCTTCCAAATAGAGAGGTTTGGGCGTGTAATAGGAGGCGCAGCCGCTAAGCCATAGGGACAGCAGGCTCAAGGCGCCCCAGCGAATTTTGGGATATTTCATAGGAATTATCATAGCAAAACTGGAAAATTGACTCTTAAAGCGGTAGGATAGGGGGCAGGTTTTTAATAAGAGGCCCAGGGCCTTCAGGAGGACTTTATGGCGATCAATGTCGGGATTAATGGGTTTGGAAGAATCGGGCGCTTGGTGCTTCGCGCCGGAATTGGTAATTCTGAGTTAAATTTTGTCGCGGTCAACGATTTAACCGATGCCAAGACCTTGGCCCATCTCTTCAAATATGATTCAACTTTTGGAATTTACCGTGGAAATGTCGAAGCGCATGGAAATGATCTGAAGATCGATGGTCGAATAATTAAGGTCGTCGCTGAAAAAGATCCCGCAAAACTTCCCTGGAAGGACTTGGGCGTTGATTTGGTTATTGAATCGACTGGGCGCTTTACCGAAGCTGAAAAAGCCAAAGCCCATATTTCGGCCGGGGCCTCCAAGGTTATTATTTCCGCGCCCGCCAAAGGGGAAGATATAACCCTGTGCATGGGCATTAATGAAAAACTCTATGATCCAGCTAAATATCATATCATCTCGAACGCTTCCTGCACGACCAACGCTTTAGCTCCCTTAGCCAAGGTGCTTGATGAGGCTTTTGGAATCAAATCGGGCATGATGACGACCATTCATTCCTATACCAACGATCAGGTGGTTTTAGATTTTTCGCACAAAGACTTGCGCCGCGCGCGAGCGGCGGCTTTGAGCATGATTCCATCAACGACAGGCGCGGCCAAGGCCATTGGCTTGGTTTTGCCGAAACTCAAGGGAAAATTGACCGGTTTGTCCATTCGCGTTCCGACTCCGGATGTTTCGATCGTTGACCTAACGGTTGTTACGGATAAGCCTGTCTCGAAAGAAGAAGTCAATTCTGCATTTAAAAAGGCTTCGGAAGAAGGAGAACTGAAGGGCTATTTGTCCTATGCCGAGGTTCCGCTTGTCTCCAAGGACTTTACCGGAAACCCTTCTAGCTGCATTTTCGACTCTCCATTGACGGATGTGGTGGATAAAAATCTCGTTAAAGTTTTTGGCTGGTATGACAATGAATGGGGCTATTCTAACCGCGTCATTGATTTGGCGGTGTTTGTCGCCAGGAAAGGGATTCTCGCGAAAGTTTGATTTTTTACATGAATAAGCGGAGAGTTGTCGTTTTGGGCGCCCCTATCGATCTGGGGGCCAGCAAAGAGGGCGCCTCCGGAGGGCCTTCGGCCATTCGCCGCGCGGGATTGATTTCATCTCTTGAGAAAATCGGTCTCTCTGTCGAAGATATCGGAGATATTTCCGTTCCCGATCCGTCTCCTTACAAAAATAGAAAGCTTAAAAATGCGCCGGCGATACTCAAGGTCTGCCGCGATTTGGAAAAACAGGTTCGCAAAGTCGCGCGAGGCGGACATCTGCCTTTAACCTTGGGGGGAGATCATAGTTTAGCGATGGGAACGGTGTCCGGAGTTTCCGGGGCTTATCGCAAGAAAGGCTCCTCCATAGGTCTTTTGTGGGTGGATGCCCATGCCGACATCAATACGCCTAAAACCTCCCCTTCCGGCAATATTCATGGGATGCCAGTCGCGCATCTCATCGGCATGGGACATGCGCCTTTTGTCCGCTTAGGGGGCTTTTCGCCCAAGGTGGATCCCAAACACGTGTGCCTAGTGGGAACCCGCACCGTTGATGCGAGCGAGGCTGATAATTTGCGTGAATCAGGAGTCAAGGTTTTTTCGATGCAGGATATCGATCGCATGGGGATGGCGCGGGTGATGGAGCAGGCGCTTTCAATTGTCAATAACGAGACCGCCGGTTTTCATCTCAGTTTTGACATCGACGCAGTTGACCCGCTTCAAGCTCCCGGGACCGGCACGACCCAAAGAGGCGGGCTGACCTACCGCGAGTCCCATTTGATTATGGAGATGGCTTCCGAGTCCAAAAAGCTTCTTGGTCTTGACATGGTGGAAATTAATCCATTAGAGGATATTCAAAACTCGACAGCGGTCTTGGCGGTTGAACTCGTCAGTTCGGCGATGGGCAAAAAAATTTATTAACTGAGCGTCCCTGGGAGGGGAAATGGAAGAAACTCAAAAGCCGGCTTTAAAGCTTAAGCGCTTGCAAGAGATGCCGGTCCAAGGCAAGAGGGTTTTAGTTCGGGTGGATTTTAACGTTCCCATTAAAAACGGGGCGGTTTTAGATGAGAGCCGCTTGCGCGCGGCGCTTCCGACCCTTAAGCACTTAAGCCAATCTAATGCGAAAATTATTCTCATCTCCCATTTGGGCCGTCCCAAGGGAAAGCCGGAAGAAAAATACAGCCTTAAACCCGTCGCGAAAGCCTTGGAAAAAATTCTTAGAATGCCGGTCGCTTTCTTCCCGGAGTGCGTGGGCCCTGAGGCTAAAAAGGCGGCTTTCAATCTTAAAGAAGGCGAAATCCTCTTGATGGAAAATCTTCGGTTTCATGCGGGCGAAGAGAAAAACGATTCTCTTTTCGCTCAAGATTTGGCGAGTTTGGGAGAAGTCTTTGTCGAAGACGCTTTTGGCGCTATTCACCGCGCGCACGCCTCGACCGTTGGAATTCCCAAAATACTTCCTTCTTGTGTTGGGTTTCTGGTTCAAAGGGAACTTGAGTTTTTAGATCGTGTGATTGGCAACCCCGCAAGGCCCTTTGTCGCCATTATTGGCGGGGCCAAGGTTTCCGATAAATTGGGGGTTTTAAACAAGCTGTTAGACCGCGTAGACACTCTTCTCATCGGCGGCGGCATGGCCTATACCTTCTTGGCGGCCCAGGGAGTTTCAATTGGAAAATCTCTTCTTGAGAAAGAGAAAATCGCGGAAGCCCAAGCGGTGATTGATAAATCTTACGCTAAAAAAGTGACCTGCCTTCTTCCGGCCGATCATTTGGCGGTTTCCGAGATTAAGCCGGGCGCTCAAATTTCTATCACGCAAGGGATGGCGGTTCCGGAACAGCTGATCGGCGCCGATATCGGTCCGCATACAATTGAGATTTTCCTGGAAGAAATTGAGAAAGCAAAAACTATTTTTTGGAACGGGCCGATGGGAGTTTTTGAAATTCCGGAATTTTCGTCTGGCAGCCGCGCTATCGCGGAAGCGATGGCCAAGGCCGGGAAAAATGGCGCCGTGACTATCGTTGGGGGCGGAGACAGCCTCGCGGTTTTAAGCGAGAGTGGACTTTCCGATCAGATGAGTCATTG
>JAJZJF010000134.1 GCA_021810245.1 bacterium | reverse complement strand
GCCACGGCGTTGGCGACTTCAATGGTGTCAAAGCGCGGCTGTTTGTAAATATTAATCAAAATAGAAGGCTTTCCTTTTTCGGAAGCGTCTTGGCGCTGAAATTGATAGGTGTTTGAGACTCGGGCCAGATCCCGTATTCTGACCGGAATTCCGGCCTTGACGGTCACGACGACGTTTTTGACATCGCTGGCGTCTTTAAACTGTCCGTTGGCCCTGACGACAAATTCTTGGGAATAGTTGTTGACGACTCCCGGAGAGACGAGAATATTGTTGGAGGCCAGCGCCCGTTTTAAATCGCTAAGCGCTAAGCCGTATTTCATCATTAAAAAAGGATTTGGGTAGACCGCGTATTCTCTCACTTTCCCGCCGGCGACGACGACTTTGTAAACCCCCAAAATTCCCTGAAGGCGGGGTTTGAGCTGGTAATTGGCGATATCCCGGAGTTTGATTAAATCGTCTCCGCCCTGAAGGCTGTAGCCTTCAATCAGAGCCAAGGTCGCGCTTAAGCTTTCAACCGAGGGCTCGACGTCTTGCGGCAACTGTCCCGCCGTTTGAGCCAAAGCCGCTAAAATCAACTGCCGGGCGGTAATCATGTCCGCGCCCCACTGAAATTCGGCGGAGATCATCGATATGCCGGTGGCCATGACCGAGCGAACGCGAATAACCCCGAGAACGCCGCTGACCGCGCTTTCAATTGGGAGAGTGACCTGCCGCTCCATTTCCAGAGACGAGAACCCCGGGGCCTCGGCGACGATGCTGAGAACGGGAAAATCAAGGGGAGGAAATAAATCCACGTTAAGACCGCGGTAGGAAATAATGCCTACGATAAAGAGGAAAATGACAAGAATCCCGACGATGGCCGGGGATTTGAGAATTTTAGATAGAAATTTTTCAAACATGAGTTATTAGTCTTCCGCCGCCTTAAAATCGGGGTAGAGAAAAAATATTCCGCCCCGGGTGAGGATAGAGTCTCCGGCTTTAACCCCGGTTGTCACTTCAATTTCTTTGCCCGAGGATATTCCGGTCTTAATTTCCTGGACGCGGTACTGGTCTTGAGACTTTATCACGACAAATTTCTTCCCGCCCCTCAGTAACACGGCGGATTTGGGAATGGCGACGGCCTTTTTTTCTTGAGAGGTGTATATCCAGGCGGTGACAAATTGACCCGGAGTAATTAAAGATTTTTGGCTCGGCCTCAGCCAGGCTAAAGATTGCCCGGTTTCCGAGCTGACCGCGCGCAAGATATGGGAGACCTTGGCGGAAATGGGTTTTGTGGCGGAACCGATAAAGGCTTTCGCCTCTTGCCCGATGCGAAGGCTTTGGGTGTCTCCGGCTTCGATGTTGACTTCTAGCTCTTTTCTTCCATTTTTTTCGATGACGATGCCGTAAGCGGGAATCTTGGTTTTTATGTTTTTAATTTTCGCTTGAGAGACCGATATTTCGCTGGGGAAAGCCCCGATTTTAAAGCTCTGTTTTTTAGAGCAAGCCGACAGCGTCAGAAAAAAAATCAAGCCAAGTTTTTTAGCGCGATTATTCATAACTAATGACGTTTTGCCCCATCAAATGCTCGATATGAGCGAGATCGGAGAGATAGGAATAATAGTCGTCTCTTTCTGAGATCATGGTCTTAAGCCAGATATCCAAGGCATCCGCCGCCTCTAAAATTCCGCTGGCCCCCAAACGATAGCGTTTGATCTGAATTTTAGCCGCTTGCTTGGTCTGCGGCAAAAGCTGATCCATTCTCTTTTTGTCGGCCAGATGAGATTGCGCCAATTTTTCCCATTTGATAAATCGAACCTGAAGAGATTGTCTCTGAAGATTTAATTGGCTTTTGTATAGCGCGGCTTCTTCTTCTCTGCGCGATATCCTTGCCGATATCTGACCCCAGTCCCAAATGGGTAAATTTAAAGACAAGGACGCGTTCCAGCCCGACTCAAGCGGCAGGCCGTAGATATTTCCCGGATAGCTGGTATTGGGGATGAAGTTGAAAAATCCGTTAGAACCTTCATAGCCGTAATTAAGCCCGGCGTTTAAAGAGGGATATCTCTCGTATTGAGCGGCCTTAACCGCCAGAGCGGAAGACTCAACTTGGCGCGTTAAAGCGAGAAGACGGGGATTGGTGTTTTTCGCGAAAGAATCTTGGTTAAACGGCAGGGGGGGAATTTGCCTTAACGCCTTGAGTTCTATTTGGTCTCCGCTTTTAAATCCCGTAATTAAAGCGAGGCTTTCCTCATCGGCGGATAACTGGGCTTCGGTAAATTCCCTGTTTTTGGCGAGAATGCTCAGCTCCATCTCGATTTTAACCAAATCAAAAGGCGGTACCCGCCCAACGCTGTAGCGGGGAATCAAGGCGGCTTTCATCGCCTTTAATTTCTTTTGAAGGCGGCTAAAACCCTGAAGGTAGTCTTTTTCTTTTAAAATGGCCAGGTATAAGGTTTTAACTTCGAGTTCCACGTCTTCTTCTGTCGCCAGGCGTTCTGCCTTGGCCGCGCGATATTCGGCTCTTTTCTGGCGGGCTAAAACCCATTGCGGCGAAAAGGGAGAGATGTTTTGAGCGAGATTTAAAGTGGCTTGGTTGATGTCGACGGCTTGAATTGATTGGCTATTGGATTGTTGGTAATTTCCCACGGCCGATATCTGGGGCAAAAGCGCGTCTTGGGCGCCCAGGGCTGCTGAATGGGCGCGGGCTTCCCGCAAAAAACCGATAATGGCTTGGGGAGAAAAACGCTCGGCGCGGGAAATGGCGTCTTGAAGGGAAAGAAATTGGGCGCTAAAGGCGCGGGTTGGAAACAAAGACGCGGCAAGCGCTCCTAGAAAGAATCTTTGCCTTTTCATCCCAAAAAGAACCCCTGCGCCGGTCCAGCGCGCAGGGGCTTTTTTGCGTTTTTTAATGATTAGTGAGACGCAGGCGTTGCCGCTGCCGGTTGGGACGCTTTCGGGGCTTTGGCGATCTTGTGCTTCTTGTGGTGGTGATGATGAGATCTCCAGAACTCCATGTCCTTGCCTACTCCAGCGAGATCATGGCCGATGCCGTCCATGTCTTTTTTAAAGTCCGCCCAGAGACCTTTGCGCTTATTGGCGTAGTCTTTTTTAATGGCGGCGATTTTGGCTTTTTTCTGAGCCTTCGTCAGAGATTTGTCCGTGTTGACGGCGGCAATCTCTTTCTTTTCATTGGCCGAGAGGGCTTTTAAATCGCCATTTTTCTTGGCGATTCTGGCCTTCTTTTTTTGCAACAGGGCCTTCTTTTTATTGAGAAGGTCCTTGTAGCTCGGCTTAGCCTGAGATCCCGCAGGCTGTGCGGGTGAAGCGGCCTGTTGCTGCCCGTTTTGGGGCATGTTCATGCCGTTCATGTTGTTTTGAGCCAACGCTAGCGCGGGAACAAAAAGAGCCGCTCCCATCACAAAAGCGCAGGTTTTGCGCGCATTCTTCATCGAGTACTCCTCCTTGGTTTGGACTAGTCCAGGCCGCTTTTGGCGGCCACTTTACTAATACGTTTAGTTTACAAAAAAGTTCGCCCGTTTATTCAA
>JAJZJF010000133.1 GCA_021810245.1 bacterium | reverse complement strand
GTCATAGAAGAACTGGATTCTTTTAAGCGCTCTAACGATGAGCGCGGGCGCTCCGCGCGCTTAGTGGCGCGCAAACTGGATGAATTGCGCCAAAAAGGGCGGCTTTCGGATTGGGTGGATTTAGAGCACGGCGGAAAACTCAAAGTCGAGCTTAAAAGCGTCGGCAATCTGCCCAAGGAGCTTCCGGTTCAGCATAAAGACAACGCCATTTTAGGCTGCGCTCTCTATTTGAGCAAGATCGAGGAACATGTCGTCTTTATTTCCAAAGACATCAATCTTCGCATTAAGGCCGATGCCCTGGGGCTTGAGACGGAAGACTATGAAAAACAAAAAGTTGATGTTTCCGAACTCTATCGCGGCTGGAGAGAAGAGTTGGTTGAACCTTCGGTCATAGACCGGTTTTATAAAGAAAAGAAAATCGCCGTTTCTGATTTAAAGATCGAAGCGGAGCCAAATGAGTTTATTCTTCTCAGAGCCTCCCAGTCTCAAACGGCTCTGGCGAGGTTTGATAAAAAAACGGCGGCTCTTCTGCCTTTGTCCCATGCCGATTCCGTTCCCTGGGGAATTAAACCCTTAAATGTCGAACAGCGCTTTGCCTTGGAGCTTTTGATGAGTAAAGACGTTCAACTGGTCACCTTGGTCGGCTTGGCGGGATCGGGAAAGACGCTGCTGGCTTTGGCGGCGGCTTTGCAGCAAACCCTTGAAGAAAAATATTATCGCCGTATTTTTGTCGGGCGCCCAGTTGTCGCCGTCGGGCATGACATCGGCTTTCTTCCCGGAACCAAGGAAGAAAAACTGACCAATTGGATGGGGGCCATTTATGACAATCTCAGCTATCTTTTAGAGCGTCCGCACGGATCTCTTGAAACTTCGGACATGGATATCCAAATGCTGATGGAAGAAGGAATGCTTGAAATTGAAGCGGTCACCTATCTAAGAGGGCGCACCCTTCCCAATCTTTTCATTATTATTGACGACGCCCAGAATCTGACTCCCCATGAGATCAAGACTATTATTTCGCGCGCGGGGCAAGGAGCAAAAATAGTTTTGACGGGAGACCCTTATCAAATAGATAATTATTATTTGGACTCCGCCTCTAACGGACTCACCTATTTGGTCGAGCGCTTTAAGGGGCAGGGACTTTTTGGACATGTGACTTTTACCAAGAGTGAAAGAAGCCTTTTAGCGGCTCTGGCGTCCGATTTGTTGTGAGGTGTTAAAATGGATAAATCTCCGAAAGTTTTACTCGTAGATGATGATGAGCTTCTCAGAGAAGCCGTTGGAGCCGCCATCAGATGGGCCGGAATGAGAGTCGAGAGTCTTGAGACCCCTGGACAGGATTTTGTCCAGAAAGTCGAGACCTTAATGCCTGACATTATTTTGCTGGATCTCTATATCCGAGATATTAGCGGCTTGGATGTTTGCCGCCAACTTAAGAGAAATCCAAAGACCAAAGAGATTCCGGTCATCCTTTTTACCTCTTCAACTGAAAAAATCGATCGAATTGCCGGAGAAGACGCCGGGGCCGTCGAATATGTGGTCAAACCCATCGATGTCAATCTTTTGCTCTCAAAAATAAAATCTCATTTAAAAAATGACTGAGAACGCGGAAGGAAAAACCTGGGATAAAGCCTATATCCCAAAGGATGTCGAAGATCGTTGGGTTTCTCGCTGGGCTGAAGCCGGAATTTTTAACGCCCATTCCCAAGGAGAAAAGTCTTATTCTCTGGTGATTCCCCCCCCGAACGTAACTGGGGCGCTTCATATCGGACACGCGCTCAATAATACCATTCAAGATTTTTTAGCGCGAAAAGAAAGACTTTTGGGAAAAGACGTGTGTTGGGTTCCTGGAACTGATCATGGCGGAATTGCGACCCAGACCGTGATGGAAAAAATTTTAAAGACGGAAAACACTTCGCGCAGGGCGCTTGGCCGCGAGGCCTTTACGCAGCGAATGGAATCTTGGACCATTGATTGTAAAAAGACGATTCTGGGACAGCTCAAAAGACTCGGCTGTTCTCTTGATTTTAGCCGCGAAGCTTTTACGATGGATGAAAAGCGCAAAGCCGCGGTTTTTGCGGCATTTAAAAAATTGTGGGATGACGGGTTTCTCTATCGCGGCGAGCGTTTGGTCAATTGGTGCGTTCGGTGCGGGACGGCTTTATCCGATATCGAAGTTGAGCACGAGGAAAGAAAAGGAAATCTCTGGCATATTCGCTACAAAGAAGTTGCAGGGGGACCTGGCCTTGTCGTCGCCACGACTCGCCCAGAAACGATGTTGGGAGACGTCGCCGTGGCCGTCCATCCCGAGGATAAACGCTATCAATCTTTGATCGGCAAGAAACTTCGACTGCCCTTAATGAACCGTGAAATTCCGGTCATTGCCGACGGTTTTGTGGATTCTTCTTTTGGAACTGGCGCGGTCAAGGTGACTCCGGCCCATGATCCCAACGATTTTGAAATGGGAGAAAGGCATCAGCTTCCCCGCATCAAAGTCATCTCTTTTTCTGGCAAAATCACGGAAGAAGGCGGCATTTACGCGGGATTGTCCAGAGAAGAAGCGCGGAAAAAAATTATTCAGGACTTGGAGTCGCAGGGCTTTTTAGAAAAGACAGAACCCCATCCGCACGCGGTCGGGGTGTGTTACCGCTGTCAGGAAATTATCGAACCCTTGCTTTCTTGGCAGTGGTTCGTGAAGATGGGCGAGTTGGCGCGATCCGCGAGCGATGCCTTGGAACAAGAAAAATTTAAGATTTATCCCAAGTCTTGGGAAAATCCGTATAAAGAGTGGCTTAAAAATATTCGCGATTGGTGCGTCTCTCGACAAATTTGGTGGGGGCATGAGATTCCGGTCTGGTATTGTCTCCGGTGCAACCCTATCGACGAAAATTCATCGTTTCACCAGGTTCCCAATCTCAAAGGGGCGGTTTCACGGGACAAGCCGGAAAAATGCCCGGTTTGCGGCTCAGCGAATTTTCTGCAAGATCCCGATGTTTTAGACACCTGGTTTTCATCCGCCTTGTGGCCATTTTCCGTTTTCGGCTGGCCCGAAACCGGCGAAGATTTTAAGCGCTATTATCCCACTCAAATTCTCGTAACCGGTTATGAAATCATTTATTTGTGGGTGGCGCGCATGCAGATGATGGGGCTTTATTTGACTGGGCAGGTTCCCTTCTCTGAAGCCTTCATCCATGGCATTGTCCGGGATAAAAAGGGCAAAAAGATGTCTAAATCCCTTGGCAACGTGGTCGATCCCCTTCAGATGATGGAAAAATACGGCACGGACGCCCTTCGCTTTTCCTTGATTTCCCAAGCGCGCCCAGGCAAGGATATCGTCTTTTCCGAAGACTCGCTGGTCGCGGGCCGAAATTTCACTAATAAACTGTGGAATACGGCGCGCTTTGCCTTGATGAACGCAAGGGGCCTGAAGGGAAAAATAGAGATAAAAGATTTGGCTTTAGAAAAACTCGAAGCCGCCGATGTTTGGATTTTGTTCGAGTATCAAGAGATGCGCCGTTCTGCCGAAGAGGATATTAAAAATTATAATCTCGCCG
>JAJZJF010000028.1 GCA_021810245.1 bacterium | reverse complement strand
TAATTGAGTTTTTTTTGGAAGCGACCGTAATCGGGATGATTTCTTCCTTAAACACCGATTCCGAGGCCGCAACCGCCCTTTGGTGGCTAAGAAGCGCGAACTCATCTTGGTCTTTGCGCGCGATTTGATACTTTTCCGCTACGTTTTCCGCGGTTTCTCCCATGCTGTAGAGGGGAAACATCTCTTTCATTTTGGGATTGGGAAACCGCCAGCCTAGCGCGGTGTCATAGGCGGTCAAATTTCCGAAGGGATAAGCCGATTCCGCTTTTGGAAGCGCCCAGGGAGCGCGGCTCATGCTTTCGACTCCGCCCGCGATATAGATTGAACCCTCGTTACACGCAATGGCGCGAGCCGCGCAATTGATGGCTTCTAAGCCCGAGGCGCATAGGCGATTGACGGTGCAACCAGGAACGCTTTGGGGAAGTCCGGCCAGTAAAAGCGCCATTCTGGCGACATTGCGATTATCTTCTCCGGCCTGATTGGCGCAGCCAAAATAGACATCCTCAATTTCCTGGCGAGAAATCTCGGGAACTTTTTGAAGGAGGCTTTTAATTGCCTCGGCCGCGAGATCATCGGGCCGGACGGGAGACAAGACCCCTCCGATTTTCCCGATCGGCGTTCTTAAGGCCTCAACGGCAACCACTTCTGATAGACTCATATGGAAATCTCCGATTTTTCTCCGTTCTGTTTGGAATGAGAGATTTCGCCAAGAGCCAGATCGGCGATTTTTTGGGCGGCATTTTCAAAGCGCATTTTAGAGGCCGCCTGTTGGGAATGTGTTCTCATTTTTTTTAGTTCCTCTTTGTCGGAAAGAAGGGCTTCCAAATGAAAGGCGAGCGAGGCTTGGGGCGTGTAAGAGCCTCGGTAAGGCGCGATTCTTCCAAATTCCGGAGAAATCAAGTCCTTGGCTCCGTAATGGTCTCCAGCTAAAATAGGGCATCCTCCGGCCATCGCCTCGACAATCGTCAAGCCATAACTTTCATGGATTGAGGGTGAGATAAATAAATCCGAGATTCCAAAAAAAGCTTTTTTTCGGGGTGGAGACAGATATCCCGGAAAGAAAACTCGCGCGAGCTTGAGGTTTTGGGCTAGGCGGGAAATTTTTTCGGCATAAGAACGGCCTCTCATGAAAGCCGGTTCTCCGCAAATAAAAAGGCGAATTTTCCCTGCGATGTCGGGGCGTTTCTTCTCGAGAACTTGAACGGCTTTAAGCAAGATATCCAGCCCTTTTTCAGGAGAGATTCGGCTGACGGTCAAAAGAATGTGGTCGTCCTTGGATAGCTGGTATTTTTCGGATATCTTTTTAGCTTCTTGGTGGACTAAGTCGGGTTCAATGGTTTCTGACCAGGTTCCCCAGGGGATAACCACTGCCTTGGCGGACAATTCTTGGGCGGGCATGAGGTCGGGATAGAGAGACAAGAGCCTTTCTTTCATGGTTTGGGAGGGAAAGATAAGCCGTCTTGAGCTCATCACGATTTCTCGTTCTTTCTCGAAAACGAGTTTGAGAATATCGGGCACGAAACGCCGCGCTGGCAAGACTCTTAGTTTTTCGTAAGCGGAGGCGAGCCAATGCCCCGGGATTATTTCTTTTAAGTAGAGGCGGTTAAAATAATCGACAACATCGACATGCCAAAGAGACAAAATCGGATATCCGCGCCGAGACAATGCCGCGATATCGGGAGATTCAGAGATGTCATTGACGATAATACAGGTGTTTTGAGGGGTAAACTCGCAATTACGGTCGAGTATCCAGCTGGCGCTTTTTTTCTCAAACCAGCGGGAAAAACGCGCGTAGCGAAATTCGGATAAAAGAGAAATATGCTCGCCGGGAAAAAGCGGAGGCCTGAGCGCGGCGTATGAAACTTCCGCGCTGGGGGGTTCGGGGCCAGAGCCTAGGCAAACAAAGTCAAAGTCTTGATTTCGGGTTCCGAGGATTTTAGAGAGATGAACCCCCACCATCGCGCCGCCGCCCAAAGGGGTTTTATCCATGGGGTATCCTAAATGCGCGGCCACGAAGACGATTTTGTTTCTCATCTAGGGATGATTGTATCATTTGAGATATGAGCGCAAGAATTCTCGTCTTCGGTGGAAGTTTTGATCCGCCGCATAAAGGCCATCAAGAGCTTCTTAAGGCGGCTAAGGAACAAATTCATCCTGCGCGGACGATGGTGATTCCAGCCTATCATTCGCCCTGGAAAAAAGATTCTTCGGCTTCGCCGGAAGAGCGCTTTCAAATGGCGAAACTGTCTTTTCCCGAGGCGGAAATAAGCCGGCTGGAAATGCGCGCGCGCAGGCGAGTTTATACTATTGAAGTCTTAAGGCGGCTAAAAAAGGAAAACCCAGGTTCCGAGATTCATTTTGTGATTGGTTCAGATTTAGTCGCGCGTTTTGATGAGTGGAAAAGCCCTTTGGAGTTGCGAAAACTGGCTCGCTGGTGGACGGCTCTCCGGCCTCCTAAAAATGGGAAGATTCCTTCTTTCTTTAATCTGGTTTCCCGCGCGATGCCGGAGATTTCTTCGACAGATTTAAGAGCCGATTTATTGATGGGGGAGAATGTTTCCGGTAAAATGGATCCCCGTGTTCTTGAGTGGATTAAGCAACGAGGCCTTTACGGGGTGTCCATTCTCCCGAGACTTAAGAAAATCTTAAAACCCGAGCGCTTGTTTCACTCTATTTCAGTTGCAAGGTTGTCTCGCAGGTTGTCTTGCGTTTGGGAGGTGGATTCTTTTGAGGCGGCTTTGGCTGGGCTTTTGCACGACGCGGGCAGAAGCGTTCCAATTTCAGAAATGAAACCCTATTGCCAAAAACGCCGTCTGCGCGTTCCTCTTTTTCGGAAGGTTTTCGCTTATCAGCCGATTCTCCTTCACGCCTATATCAGCGAGGACATTTCTCGGCGAATGTTTGGAATTAAAAATTCGGATGTTCTCAAAGCGATTCGGCATCACACCTTGGGAAACTCGGCGATGGGAAAATTAGAGCGGCTGATTTATGTTTGCGATACTTGTTCTGAAGACCGGAATTATTCCGAGGCTGCTGAACTTCGGGAACTGGCGGCGCGCAATCCTCAAGAGGCTTTTTTAGAATGTCTCAATGGAAAAATCCGGCATGCTTTGTCTTTGCGCGGGTGGATTCACCCGCTTCCCATTCAAATATGGAATTCACTCATTCTTTAGTTCAAACCGAGCGCCGGCTGGCCGTGGCTGCCGCTTGTGTTTTATTCTTGTCTGGGCTCATTGAATTTTTTTCTCCCTTTTCCCAAACCTTGCGCTCAGGGAGGCCTTGGGTCATCGAGAATAAAAATGGTTTTAGCGTTGTTCATGTGGGTTCTCAAGAGGAGAAAATTTCCGCGCATGGCCCTCAAAGACGGGAGATGGAAGAGATTTTTAGGGGCCTGGGAATTGAGGTTCATGATTGGAGGCTTTCTTCTCAAACATTTTCCGGGGATTTAAACCGCTTTTTGTTTTGGATGAAAATGCGGACCTTGAGATTGGGGCAAGTTGATTGGGTATCTCTTTCGGGCAACTCCAAGACCGATCAAGAATTGGCGGCCAAGCTTCTTTATCCGCCCATAACGGATTCTTCTCTATCGGTGGTGACGGAAATTATGAACGCCTCGCAAATCCCCGGGCTCGCCACGCAGGCCGAGAAAGTTCTAAGATTAAACGGCATGGATGTGGTGGGGGTCGGTAATTCCAAGGCGGTTTTCCCCCGGACCGTGGTTTATGACCGGACGGGAAACCCCAAGGCGGCCTGGCGGGTTTGGCGCGCCTTGGGATGCTTAGACGCGCGGGAAGAGACCTTGGTTGATTCAAAAGATTTAGTGGACGTCAGCGTGTTTTTAGCCGCAGATTGCGACTTGAGCGGAACTCCGCAAAATTTGAACTTAAAGCGGATTTGGCGGAATATTTTTCTGGGGAAAGGAGCGTAAGAGATGGAGCTCATTGAAATACTCAAAGCGGTTGTCTCTTCAGGGGCCTCTGACGCCCATTTAGTCATCGGAAAACCGCCGATGATGCGCTTAAACGGAGAGATGAAGGAAGTTCCTGGTTTTTCCATTCTCAGCGCGGAAGAATCCAAGCGCCTAGTCTATTCCATTCTCTATGATGAACAGCGAGCCAAGTTAGAGGCCAACTGGGAATTGGATTGTTCTTTTAGCGCGACGGGCTTATCGCGTTTTCGCGTGAACGCTTTTGTCCAGAAAAACGGGGTCGAGGCCGTCATGCGCGTGATTTCTTCTAAAATCCCGACTCCCGAGGAAATTAATCTTCCGGAAGCCATCGCGCGCTTTGCGAGCTTGGACCGGGGGCTTGTTCTTGTCACGGGTCCCACCGGCTCTGGAAAATCGACGACCTTGGCGTGCTTAATTGAGATGATTAATCAGAAATCTCCGGTTCATATTTTGACGGTCGAAGACCCCATTGAGTTTGTCTATGAACCCAAGCAGGCGATTTTTCGCCAGAGGGAAGTGGGGCAAAACACCAAGTCTTTCGCCGCCGCCCTAAAATCGGCTTTGCGCGAAGACCCCGACGTTATTTTAGTCGGAGAATTGCGCGATCTTGAGACCATTCAACTGGCGGTGACGGTGGCCGAAACCGGGCATCTTTGTTTCGCAACCCTCCATACGCAGGATTGCGCCTCAACCATCGATAGAATGATCGACGTTTTTCCGCCGCATCAGCAGGCTCAAATTCGAGTTCAGCTTTCAACGGTCTTGCGCGGGGTCGTCGCGCAGACCTTGGTTCTTAAAAAAGACAAGCAGGGGCGCGCGGCCGCCAGAGAGATTATGGTGGTTAATCCAGCGATTTCAAATTTAATTCGCGAGGGAAAAACTCATTTAATCTACGGCTCCATTGAAACCGGGGCCAAAACCGGGATGATTTCGATGGATAAATCCCTGGCGGAATTAGTTAAAAAGGGAATTATCTCGATTGAATCCGCCCTTGAGAAAGCGCGAACTCCCGATTCTCTCAGACAATTGGCCGGGCTTCCCCCGGGGGTTCGTAACGAAATAATATGAGCAATTGGCAAGGGCGATTTTGGAGCGAAACAAGGAGCGAGGAGCGCGCATACCCTCTGCGGTATGTAAACGACGAGCGACGCGGTTGCAGCCCAAAAGCGCCCTTGCCCTCTCGTCAAAAAAATCAGATGAGGGGAGGCCCATCTTCGGCCAATTTCTTCGTTGCTTCTCATTCACATAGCTTAAGCTATGCTCATTCGTCGCGCCTCGAAATTGTCTCAAATTTGGGCCTCCCAATTGGTCATATTATTTCGTTACGAACCCCAAAGGCGGCGGAATAATGGCTCAAAAACTGAAAAGTTTCGCCGTCCTGGCGGCCCAGGCGGCCTCAGATAAAAAAGGGGAAGACATTCTCCTTTTGCGCCCCGGCAGAAAAAGCCCTCTGGCTGATTATTGGCTGTTTGTGACCGCGACCTCGCGCCCGCATTTGGAGGCCTTGGAGGAGGAAATCAAAAAGAGTCTTAAAGCGGGCGGGCTTGATTGCCTCCATCGAGCTAAACCCGCCTCCGATCATTGGCGGGCGCTGGATTTTGGTGGGCTGATGGTCCATATCATGACCGCAGAAACCCGCTCTTTTTACGCCTTGGAAAAACTCTATGCCGATTCTCCGGTCGTCAATTGGGAATTGGAACATTCTCTGGCGTCAAAGGCGGCTTAATGATCGCAAGTTTGCAAAAGAAAATCGCGGAAAAAATTCGCTCTTGGGCGAAAGCGCGGTCTTTGAGTCTTCCCCAGGAGTTGCCTCTTTCTTTGGCGCCGGCGCACGTAAAAGCCGATTTAAGTCTGGTCTCGCCTCTTCAAATCGCCAAGATGAACCAAAAAAACCCGATGGACTTGGCCAAGGAAATCGCCGAAATTCTCGCGGGGTTTGAGGAAGTTGAAAGCGCCGAGCCCGCCCCTCCGGGATTTGTCAATTTGACTCTTTCAGAAAAAGTTCTTTGGGAGAATTTAGCAACCCTTATTCGGTCTCCCGGCGTTTATGGGCGTTGCGAAAATAGAGGTCCTGAGAAAATTATCATTGAGTTTGTTTCCGCCAACCCCACCGGGCCGCTTCATCTGGCTTCCGGACGCGGCGGGGCTTTGGGAGATTCCTTGGTTCGAGTTCTAAGGCGTTTGGGACATGAGGTCGCGGCGGAATATTATATTAACGACGCGGGAAATCAAATCGAGAAATTCGGGAAATCCCTTTGGGCTCGAAGAAAAGGCGAGAGCGTTCCCGAAGACGGCTATCATGGAGAGTATGTCGCTCAACTCGCCCAATCTTTTCCCCAGGAAGCGGATTCCTGGAGAGTTGAGGAGTTTGCCAAGCATGGAGTTGAGGCTCTTTTAAAGACTCATCGGGAAGACATGGAGGCTTTTGGAGTTTCTTTTGACCGTTGGTTTAGGGAGTCTGAGCTTTATCAGGCCAAGGCCTTGGACGCGGCGCTCGATATTCTTAAAGCCCGAGGAATGGTTTATCAAAAAGACGGCGCGACCTGGCTAGGTACGGCATCTTCATCGGAAGACGACAAGGACCGCGTCCTTATTCGGCAAGACGGGCGCCCCAGCTATTTTTTAGCCGATATCGCCTATCATCAAAATAAATATTCCCGGGGTTTTTCGCGTTTAATCGATATTTTGGGCGCGGATCATCATGGATATGTGCCGCGGATGAAAGCGGCGATAGCGGCCTTGGGCCATCCAGAAAAATCTTTTCACGCGATTGTTCATCAGCTTATTCTTCTCTTTAGAGGCAAGGAGCCGGTCAAGATGTCCAAGCGCGCCGGAGAATTTGTGCGCCTTAAAGAAGTGATCGATGAGGTAGGAAAAGACGCCTGCCGGTTTTTCTTCGCGATGAGAACTCCCCATTCGCATTTGAATTTCGATCTGGAACTCGCTAAAAAAAGAACTTCCGAAAATCCGGTGTATTATTGCCAATATGTTCATGCGCGCATCTGTTCGATTTTTGAAGAGGCCAATCGCCAGGGAATCCAGGAAAAAGGGACAGTCCCCTTTTTTCAAAAAAGAAAAAGGGGACTGTCCCTTTTTCCGGAAGAGCGCGCTCTTTTGATTAAAATCGCCTGGTTTCCAGAAATTTTAAAGACTGTCGAAAAAGAATTGTCACCTCATCCATTGGCCAACTATGTCCTGGAGCTGGCCGGCTTGTTTCACCCATTCTACGAGAAATGCCGGGTCGTCGACCCTGAAAACCTCGCCAATTCCCGCGCTCGGCTTTTTTTATGCGAGGGCGTTCGCCTGACCATCAAGGAAGGCCTCGGCCTCATCGGAGTTTCGTCTCCGGAAAAAATGTGAAAAATAGACTATAGGCGTTTAACTGGTGGGTATTGGGTTTAAACAAGCGCCTTCGTTATAAATCTGTAACCTGGAAATACTATCCTCTTTTCAAAGCGCCAAAGCTATGAGCATCCGAATATCGCATCCGCGCAAAAAAAAAGGACAGTCCCGTAAAAAAGGGGACTGTCCCTTTTTCCTTTTGTTCTTGGCCTTTTTGTTTTTGCCCAAAAATTCCCCCGCGCAACAGATTTTCATCGATTCTATTTTTACCCAACAGGTTAATCCAAACTGCATCGTTCAAGACACCGTGGGCGGCGTCCCGCGTTTTATCTGCCCCCCCATTCCGCTTTCCCCAACGGATCTCTGTAGCGGGATAAGCACTCCATCTTGCGGGGTTTCTGGAACGCAAGATTTCGCGGGGGCGCCGACGATTAATCCTGATTATTATGTGGGGTTTGGAAATATCTCCAACGATCCTCATATCGAATTTGATCAAGAGGGTGGGGCGGGCAATGGCGGTTATGGCGCGGCTCAATGTTCCGCGCTGGCGGCTCAACAGTTGCAAAGTTTGGGAGCCATTGTTTCGGGAAGTAGCCAAACGGCGAGCGCTCCGTCTACGGTCCCTTTGATTCCGTGGCCGTCGGACGAGGCCTCAAATATTTGTAATAGCGAGATTTATCTTTGTGCCTCAATCGGCTATGACTTAAGCGAGGCGCTTTTGCCTGGTAGCGGCGTTCCTCTGGCGCCCATGGCGATTGATTCGCTTGAGTTTGAGGTTTTTGAATACGCCAATGGCTCCAATCCCTTGGATCCAACGTCGACTCCTCCTTTAAGAACTTTCTTTATTAACAATGTCGGATACATTCCTCCGGATGGATTTCAAGGGTGTTTAACTGGAATCAGCGGAGAACCGGGATGCCCAGATTTGGGGCCTTATTGCGTTCCCTGGGACGGTTCCATTAACATTCAGGGGATTTTTGGAAAGACCAACGGTCAATATGGCTTTCGGACGACGGTGGCCACCAACGAGACCCAATCCTTGACCGGAAATATTCAACTTTCCAATGTACAGGCTTATCCTTCGGGCTCGACCAACGATGCGGACTTCGAGAATTGCCCCTTAAGTCAAACGATTCAATCAACCCCAGGAAGCGAGAATTCCATCAATGGCTCTCTAACCCTTACTTCCACTAGTTCATCGAGTGGTTATTTGGCCCCAGGCGATGCCGTTAGTTTTAGTCTCGGCGCGAGCGGTACTTGTGGGGCCTCTCCTTGTATTCCACTTGGAACTTATAATGGGAGCATTATATCAACGGGAGTGACCGGCGTTTCTTTCTCGGCTCAATCAACCAGCGTTACGGGGGCGGAGATTGGAGGCGTCCTTTCCTGTCTCAGTAACTGCGTGGGATCAGCCAACGGGCTTTTACTGAATGGAACGAGTGGAACGAGCGGAGCGGTAGGGTTGAGTTTAAGCCAAGGGACCTTTGCTAATGGAGCCGGCGCGGCAGGGGCGATTACGTCAGGGAACATTTATTTTAGCGTCGCCAGTGGGGGCGGGACTGCTTCCATCACTGGTGGCAGTTTTAGCTATCAATCCGCCGGTTCTTTTACCGCCGGGTGCAATGTTTTGCAGCAGCCAATTACGGTTAACGTGGTCGATGTTCATGTCGTTCGCTCTTCTCCGACCTTGGTCGGGAAGTTAACTCCGGTCGCGGCTCAGCCTTATAATTTGACCTATCGCCTCTCCGAAGACGCGACGATGTTTATTGAAATTACCACCGTCACCGTTCCCAGCGGGGTCATCAATCAATCCACAGTGACCATCGTTCGGCATCTGGTCAATGGCCTTCCCCGCGTCGGCGAAGGCTATCCTGGTGGAACTTTGACCAATGGAGATGCCTGGGATGGGCGTTACGATAACGGAGATTTGGCTCCCCCGGGGAACTATTTGGTTTATCTCCAGGCCGAAAATGCGGATCAATATGGGCTGGATATTTCAGTTCCTTATACTTACCCCATGTCTATTAATCCGCTTCAAATCACCGATATCGCGGTGACCCCTCTTGAAGGCGGATCGACTTCTCTGGCGGTGATTGGGTATACCTTGACCGAGCCGGCGACGACATTTCTGGATATTTACCCGCCGGGCGTTCAATTCTGTTCTCCGGTGTCGATCGGAGGGCAGAATATCGTGCCGCTCTCGAGCGTCGAAAATTCAGCGTTAGACGTTCCAGGAGTCAATCAGGCAATTGCGCCGCCTAAACAGTTTTATCCCTATCTAGGGCCTTGTCCGACAACGGGGACTCTTGTTCCCAATGTTTCTCCGATTCAGCATATCGTTCAAGCCCAACCGTCCCGCACTCCGGTCATTGATTGGTGGGACGGGAGAGACAGTTCGGGAAATCTTTTGCCGGACGGGAATTATGTGTATGTTCTCTACGCGGAGTTGGCCTCTCAAAACGGCTATCCGTTTAACGGGAACCCCAACGATTCGCGCATCTGGACCATGGTGGCCAATACCGGTTTTATTCCAGTGGTTCGGGGACTTGTGGGAATAAGCCAAATTACGCCGACTTCGACCGTGGTTGGCTCAAGCCCTCCGGTCGCGGGAATTAACCCATTTGAGTTTACCTACACTTTGACTCGGGACGCCACGGTTAAGGTGGATATTTTTAATGAAGCTAATTCTACCGCGGTCGTGCGGCACCTAATCTTGGGCGAAGCCAGATCCGCCAGCATCCCAAACACGGAAATTTGGGATGGAACCGATGACAATGGGCTCTACGTCTCATCCGGGGATTATCTTGTTCAACTTGAAGCTTGGGACCCGGCTTTTCCCAGTTTTGTCTCGACTACCACCGCCATTTTCCCGGTCGATATGTTCCGCACGACTAATTTGACGGTGTCTCCGCTCCTTTCGGGGACGACGGCCACGGCCTTTATTAATTATGAGGAATCCAACGCCATGTGGACGGGGATTAACATTTACCAGCCGGGGACCATCATTAAAAACGTCAATACTTCCTGGCCGCCCTGCGGCCAAGTCGTTCAAAATAGTCCTTGTAATGATGTCGTCGCCTCTAACGGCGTTCCCGAGGTTCCTTTCTATCAAATTTATGGAATGCGCTCGGGGCGTTTGATGGTTTCGGATAATTGGCCGGGAATAGACTCAAACGGAATCATGGTTTCAGACGGCGATTATCCTTTTACCTTGGTCGCGCAGGCAACCGTTCCAGTCGAGGGGGGCTCTGCTTATTCGACCGACCGCATTGTGGGAATTATTCCGGTCTCGCGTGGAATTATCGGCGTTCCCATTTTTAATGTAGAGCCGACCATGGCCAAAACTTATTACTCAAGCCAAACTGTCGAACTCGATCCGTTTACCATCAATTTTGAATTGACGCGCCCGTCTTCGGTGACAATCAATGTCGTCAATGACAATACCCCGCCGCAGGTGATTCGCAATTTGGTTTTTGGCCAATCCTACGACGGCGGGGTTCCTGTTAACGCCGTGTGGGACGGACGGGATAATTATGGCAATTTTCCGCCGCCTAATTTCTATACGATTGTCATGACGGCTCAAGACGTGGCTTCGGAAAACTCTTTGCTCTCTCTTTCAACCTCGGCGGCGACGATTAGCTACTTCCCTATTCAGATTTACGATTTGGCGGTCAGTCCCATTAATCTCCAAAATCCGACGGCGCGCATCTTTTATCAAGTGTCGGAACCAATGAAGGTCGCGGTGTTGGTTTATCGTCCCAATACTCAATTTCCCAATTCCAATATCAACCAGTCTTATTGTCCTCAGATTGGAAGTCCAAGTCCTCCCGCTTATACGACGACTGGGGGAATCGGATCGTTGGTCAAGGTCCTGGTCTCAAATCAGCCGCCGCGACAGCCGGTTGAGACCGATTGGGATGGAACAGATCTTAGTTTCACCAAGGTCCCAGACGGGGATTACACTTTTACGATCATAGGTTCCACTGACAACACCGCCATTGACACGATTACGGGACAGGTGACTCAGGGAGACCTCTGCGAGTTGTCCATTGATCAATATATCGAGAATTTGCCGGTCAGCAGAAACGGTTCCTTAAATCCCCAGGGAGATTTCGATCAGAATACTTACGCCTATCCCAATCCCGCGTACGGACCGACGGTGACATTTTCAATCTGGGTGCCTTTCCAGGGCGATGTCTTCATGCGGATATACACGATGGCGGGAGAATTGGTTTATCAACATGATTTTGGGCAGGTCCCTCCCGCCTATGACAGCCCGTCTCCTCTGACCTATGTATGGAATAAAGACAATGAAGCCGGGCGTCCGGTCGCGAAAGGCATTTATTATGTGGTCTTTCAGGCCCAAGAAACCTACGGAAATAAAAATTTTGCCCAAACCGTTAAGAAGGTGCTAATTCCATGATTAAAAAAAGGGGACAGTCCCCTTTTCTTTTTTCCCGAAAGGGGACAGTCCCCTTTTTTGTCTTTCTTTTCGTTCTTTCTGTCCGTTCGGCATGGGCCATTAGCGCCGGGGCGGGAACCGGGGGCGCGGCTTTTTTGGATATTTCCCAGGGCTCAGCCCGCGCTATGGCCCTGGGACAATCCTTTGTAGCCTTAGCTTCCGGAGTCGATGCCATTACTTGGAACCCGGCGGGGCTGGCGATGACTGATGAGCGGGAGTTTTCTTATTCCTACCTTAAATATATTCAAGGCGTCCAGGCTCCGGTCTATGTGGCATATGCCCAGCCGGTGGGACAAACGGTTTTCGGGTTTAGCGGCTCTTACATGAGCGATAATAATTTTGACGTTCGCGATCAAAACGGAGTGCCGCTTTCTAATTTCAATGTTCAGGTCAATAATGGCTATGGGGCGGTCTCTGTCGCCCGCTCTTTTTGGTATGAGCGCATTTTCTTGGGCGGAACCCTTCGGTTGGTGCATCAAGACTATAATGGAGCTATTTCAGATAGCTTGGTTGGAGATGCCGGGATTATCATTAAACCCAATGATTGGCTGAACCTCGGAGCTTCCTATCAAAATTTTGGAGCCAGCCAATATGTCGTGGGTTCGACGATGCGCGCGGGTTTTGCCATTATTCCCAACGATTTCTTTAAATTAAGTTTCGAGGTCCATCAATTCGCCGGCGATATTCCGCGTCCCGGAGTTGGCGCGGAATTTACGGTCCCGGAAGAATATTTGGAGATCGGACAGCTGGCCTTTCGAGCCGGGTATTTTGAAGCCGACAACTATACCGCCATTACCACTCCGAGTTCTCCGGCCATCAACCTCAACGCGGTCAGCGGCATCAGTTTGGGTCTTGGTTTTTACACCTCCGCCGCTTTTGGCTACGGCTTAGGGGTCGATTATGCCTTTGTCCCGATGGGGGCACTGGGAACTGTCAATCAGTTTACCTTGACCACTAAGTTTTAGCGATGAGGCCGGTTTTGAGGTGTTAAATTTCGTAATCGTTAGCGACTTGACACAATTGAGAGCGACTGTTACACTTGAAATGTATGAGAATGAAATATCAGCTCAGTCGGGGACAAACGACGGTAGAATATCTTTTGACCACGTTGGTTTTGGTGACGGCATTCGCCGGGTTTTACGGATTTATTCAGCAGCAACTCAAAAGCCTCTTTACGAACGCGGCGATGATGATTCTATCGACGTGGATATAAGAGGCTAAAAACACAGGAGAGAGAAATGAAAAAAATGAATCAGTGGCTTAAGTCTCAGCGCGGTCAAAATACGGTTGAGTATTTATTGATGTTGACGGTCGTCGTCGGCGTCGTTTTGGCGGCCGGCTTTGCTCTTAAAAAGTATATGCCGGGCCTTTTTCAACAAATTCAAGGCATGATTTCGGGGGCGGCGTCGAATCTGGGGCAATGATTCGCGGGAGGAAACAACGGCGTCATGAAGAGAGTTTCGCCTAAAAATATCGGGAGGCTTGGGGCTTACGCGGCTTCGAGGGTTCGACCCCCTCGCCCGATATTTTCCGAACTGGGTCAGGCCCGATTGCAACGTCTTTCTGATAGGCAATCGTGCACACCCTCGCTGCGCTCGGAAGGCGGGCAGGTCATGGTTGAAACGCTTCTTATTTTGCCGGTTTTCTTGACGATTGTTTTTACCATTATGGAAATGGGTTATATCGCCTTTTGGGTTATCGTGCTTAACCACGCGACGTTTGAATGCGCCCGCGTGGGGGCGATGACGGCGGCGGGAAAAACGGGGAGCGTAAGTAATCCAACCGGAACGATGCAGGCGCTTTTAAGCCAGCATATCAAGGGCGCAAGCTTAAGTTCAAGCCTGATTCCAACTCTTCAAGATCCGCAGTCCGGGGTTCAAAATGAAGATTTGGAAGTGACCGCCACCTATAATGTGCCGCTAGTTTTTCCTTTGAGCAGTTTAATTTTATCCAACGTGCATGGTCAAAATGTCCGGCAAATTCAGGCCGTCGTAGATATGCCGGTTGAGATTCCATTGCCGTATTCAAATAACTGAGGCTAAACGATTATGGACAAAAAAAATATTCTAATTCCGGCGATCCTGGCGATTGCCGCAGCGACGATTTATCTCATGATCTTAACGGCAAAAGAGCGTTCCTTGATGAGCGCTTATGAAACAACGCATGTCTTGGTGGCAAGACTGGACATTCCCGAGCGGACGGTGCTTAAGGAAAATATGGTCGAGCCTCTCTCTATTCCCAGAAAATTTATGCAGCAAGACGCCTTTGAGATTCGTTCTCCTTCAGATATCAGCATGATTTCAAATTTGGTCACGCGCATCCGGATTCCACAGGGCGATCAGATCACCCAATCGGCGGTCATTTCAATGTCGGCCAAGGCCGGTCTTTCGGTTAAAATTCCTCCAGGGTACAGAGGGGCTATTTTGCCGATTAACCCGGCGATGAAAGACCTCATTAAGCCGGGGGACCATGTAGACGTTCTCGTGACCTTCAACGCGAAAATGGCCGATGGCCATAAAGAAAAAGTGACCGCGACCATCCTTCAGAATTTAATGGTTTTGGCCGTTGGAGACAATATGGGGCAAGGGCTTAATGCCAAACAGGCTAAAGCCCTTAATTCCCAGCAGAGTCAGCTTTCTTCTCTTTCGGATAAAGCGGCTGTTTCCGTCGCTTTAAATCCGGATGAGGCCCAGTATTTAGCCCTTTCGATGAAAGAAGGCGAGGTCACCGTTATCTTGAGAGGTTTGGGAGATTTGGAGATGCATCCGATGGAGATGGCGAGTTTCAGAAAGCTCTTTAAATAAGCAAGTTAAGTAAATTTGGGGCTTTGCCCCAGCTCAACAGTACGACAACATGATAATGCGACAGTGGTGGGGAGTATTGATTATTCTGATGGCGGCGCAGTCACGCGCGCTTGCCGCAGATGAGACTCCGCTGATTTCCATATCAGCGGATATCGTGGAGATTTCAGGTTCAGTGAACAGAGCGGAGGGCTTTAACTGGGGGCCGTTTCAGACCGGAATTACCTTTGCCGAGAATTCAATTCCCGGGCTTATCCGCATTGGCGATTTCGCGCGGAAGACGGCTTTGCAAACTTCTCTTCAGATGATGGAGACAGACGGCAAGGCCCAGACCTTGTCTAATCCCAAGGTCATCGTTCAGTCGGGGCAGCAGGCCAATTTTGTCGTGGGAGGGGAACAGCCATACCCAGTGGTCAATGTTCAAGGAGTGGGAGTGAGCTTTAAAAAGATCGCTACGATTTTAAACGCGGCGGTGAGCGTGGACCCGAATAAAAAAGACCATATTATGGCGCAATTTCAGTTGGAAGTTTCCAACCCCAATTATTCGCAGACCGTTCAGGTGGGCGGAAGTGTCGTTCCGTCTATTACGACGCGCCAGATACAAACTTCAGTTGAGGTCAGAAGCGGAGAGACCTTGGTGATCGGAGGGCTTAAAACCAGCTCTAAAAACGTCACTAAAACGCGAGTCCCGTATTTGGGCCGCATCCCATTATTAGGGCTTTTGTTTACTCAGACCAGCGTTCAGGAGCAAGAGTCGACCTTGTTTTTATTTATCACTTTGGATATTGTGAAATAAAATGGCAAGTCCAGAAACCAAGACGGTCAGTTTGCCGGGAAGGGTCGCGGTGTTTACCGGGCCCAAAGAAGGCGTCGGGAAAAGCGCGATATGTCTTAATCTGGCCTTGGTGTGGGCCGGAACCCAGAACCGAAACGTCTTGATCGTTTCGATGGACCCTTTGGGTCGCAATGATCTCTCTTTTCAGTTGCGCCTTAATTCTCCGACATTGGCGCAGCTTTCTTCCTTGGTCGCCCCAAACCCTTCGGGATTAGGAAAGCTTTTGCGCGGGCGAATTCCGATGAGCCAATGGGGGGTCGGGGTCTTGCCGTTGGGAGACAAAAGAAAAGACATTACGACGCTTCAACCCCAGATGGTGGCCAAGGTGTTGGGGGCTCTTTCCGAGACTTACGATATTTTTATCGATGTCGATCCTTATTTTCCGATGCAGATCTTTTCCCTTGATTTTGCCGATCTTGTCTATTGGGTTTGTTTGCCGCAGAGAAGCCATTGCGAGGCCACCTACAACATTTTTTCCGAGCTCAAGGCCCTTCATTTTCCTTTGGAACGCTTTGAAGTGGTGATTAACCAAGCCAATCTCCCCGGTTCTTTAGCGCCCCAGGAAATTGACAAATTTTTCCAAACTCTTCAAAAGAAGGTGCTGGCCTATATGCCTTGGGAAGAGTTAATTCCCGAGTGCGCCAATACGCAAAAAATTCTAGTCGCGGAAAATATGCAAAATGAGTGGGCGAAAACCCTTAAAGTTTTGCTCGCTCGTCTTGGAAGCGCGATTCCTGCGGCGAAATCATGGGAATCCAATCTTGAAACCAGCGAATTCCAGCAGGGATCGGAACTTTTGTGGAAATCCGCTCTCGGCGGAGATTCGCCCGAGGCGGCCGCCAAGAAAAAGCCGGAGCCGGCGCGTTTGCCCGCTGAAGATCTTCCACCTTTTTGGGATGAACTCAAAGGGAAGATGCACAAATTGGTTGTGACCGCGATGGAAACCGAGCGGATTCGGATTTCAGATGAGACAGGACAGAATGAAGAAAACCGGACGAGAGTTTCGGCGATCATTGAAAGCCTGCTTCAACGCGAGCCAGATCTTAAACTCTCGCGCCAACAACGCGAACTTTTTACCACCGAACTCATTGATGAAATCTTGGGTCTGGGGCCGCTTCAGTCTCTATTGCGGGATCCCAGCGTCAATGAAATCATGGTGAACGCTTTTGACCGGATTTATATCGAGCGCCAAGGCAAATTAGTGCTTCTTCCGGCGCGGTTTAGAGACGATGATCAGGTCGTTCAAGTTATTAAGCGCATTGTCGCTCCAGTGGGGCGCAGAATTGACGAGTCGGTGCCATTGGTTGACGCGCGCCTTAAAGACGGTTCCCGGGTGAACGCCATTATCGCGCCATTGGCGGTTTCCGGCCCGACGCTCACTATTCGGCGCTTCTCGGCAAAACCCTTTACTTACAAGCAATTGATTGGGTTTGGGGCCTGTACTCCGGACGTCATCGAATTCGTCAAAAACTGCGTTATCTTGCGCAAAAACATCATCATCTCTGGCGGAACCGGGACCGGTAAAACCACTTTTTTAAATATGTTGTCTAATTTTATTCCCGAGGATGAGCGTATTATCACGGTCGAGGACACCGCGGAACTCAATTTGATGCAGGAGCATTGGGTACGCCTAGAATCGCGTCCTCCCAATATCGAAGGCAAAGGGGAAATATCGATTCGAGATTTGATTAAAAACTGTCTGCGCATGAGGCCGGATCGCATCGTCGTCGGCGAGTGCCGCGGCGGAGAAGCCTTAGACATGCTTCAAGCGATGAATACCGGTCACGAAGGATCGCTGGCGACTTTGCACGCGAACTCTCCCAATGACGCGATTTCACGCTTGTCGGCGATGTGTTTGATGGCGGGAACGGAACTGCCGATGTCGGTTTTGGTGGACATGATTTCAAGCGCGGTTCACGTCATTGTTCAGTTGACCCGGTTTGCCGATGGAAAAAGGCGAGTGACCTATGTGACCGAAGTGACCGGCAAAGAGGGGCTTAAAATCTCGATGCGGGATATTTACCGATATCACCAGGTGGCCGTCAACGAGAAAGGACAAAGCGTTGGCTATTTTTCCGCCTGCGATTATGTCCCCACCTTTCACGAAGAGTTTCATCTTAAAGGGCTCAATGTTCCAAAATCTATTTTTGAGAGCGAGGAATCCAAGGCTAAAAGGCAAGGCCTTCCCTCGCCGGAAAAACAGGCGCTCTCGTTAGGGATGGGAAATCCAAGCCCAGCGCCAACGGCAAAACCCAAATGAGAGAACGAAAACTAATGGTAGGTTACGGGAATTCACGGAAAGAAACGGCAAGAACGGGAAGAAACGGCGGAGTCGCGGCGTTTTCCGTTTTTTTCATTTTCTTTCTGTCTCTTTCCATTCCCGCCTTCGCCGATTATTTTAATCCGGCCCAGGTCAATTATATTTTTAATCCCCAAAGCGGGGCGGAATCAGATGTCCAGCGCTTCTATCATTATTTTAAGAAAGACCGCGATCCCGCCTTGATCGTTCCCGGCTGGGTGGATCAAATTATGCCGGCGATGCTGGCCCATCCGGTTTGGCAGGACCCGGAACAAGGAATGCTTAATGAGGCGCAGATTTGGCAGGGGCCGCCGGCGGTCCTTTATGAAGTTTTTGAACTGACCCGTAAAACTTTGTCGCCCAAAGACGGCGGTCAATTGCAAAATCCTAAGACCCTCGCTGGCGATTATGAGACCGAACGCATTCGCTTTGAGATGGCCTTGGACCGCCTCTATCGCGCGCGGCTTGAAAATTCCCTGGCCGGACGCGGGCGGGAAGAAATGGCGATTTTTTCCTTGATTGACAAGGAAATGGAAAGTCTGATTACGGGTTTAACCAATGGGAATGTCAAGGAATATCGGCAAGGGGTCATGGCCATCTCGATGTTGTCTAAACAGGCCTTTCAAAGGCTCAATCAGCCGCCAGCGGGCTACGCTCCTCCCGATGTGCCGGGCCCGGCCTCTCCCGCTCTAGCCACTTTCTTAACGCTGGTGGGGGTGGCCGTCATGCTTTTTGGAGGCTGGCTTTTAGGTAGTCTTAACAAGTCTCAACTCCAAGAAGCGACGGATCGCTATAAAGCCAAGGCCAAGGAGTGGGCTTATGAATATCAGCGCCAATTTTTAAGCGTTAAGGTCAATTACTTGGTCGGGGGCCCGATTATTCTGGGGTTTTTAGTGGGGCTTTTGACTTTTAATATCTTCGGTTTTATTATCTTTTTTGGGCTTGGGACCTATGCCGGACTGATTTTGCCGGGATGGCTTTTACAGAATATTCGTTTTCGCCGAGGAATGAAATGCGAAAAACAGTTGATGGACGCCCTGATTTTGATGTCCAATGGCCTTAAAGCCGGCGTCGATTTAGTGCAATGTTTTGGCATGGTCCAAAAAGATTTACAGCCGCCTATTTCGGAAGAATTCGGGCTTTGTCTTAAAAATTATCAGCTTGGGACAAGCATTGAAAAAGCTTTGGAGGGAATGGAAGAAAGGGTTCAAAGCCGGCTTTTGTCTTATTTTATCAAGGCCATCGTCATTCAAAGGACCGCCGGCGGAAACTTGACGAAATTGTTTGACCGCATTGTCGAAAATATCCGCGAAGAAACTAAATTGGTGGAAAAGACAGCCGCGATGACGGCTCAACAGAGAATTCAAGCCATTGTCGTCGGTATTATGCCGTGGATTATGCTTTTAGTGATGTTTCTATTTCAGCCACAGCAGATGTCCGCTTTTTATTTCAGCCCTCTGGGCGTAATTACGCTTCTTTTCTGCACGGTTTGGATCGCCATCGGCATGAAGGTGGTCAATAAATTGGGAGATGTTCAGGTATGAGCTTAGCGATGACGCATTACCTTTTATTAATTTTGGGCTTTTTAGGCTCGATGGCGACCTACACCCTGGTCCATCGGGCTTTTAGCCCGGCAGCCCAGGATGAGGCGGATGTCGCTAAAATCGCCAAATCGGAAAAATCCCTTGACACCGCTTTTTCGGCCTTGAACCCCAAGGGCTCTTTTGTCGAGCGGCTGGATTTATGGCTGCTTAAGACTTTAAAGATTGGCAAATCCATCGAAAATCTGCATATGATGATGGGTAAGCCAGATAAGCCGACTCCGCTGGATATTCTCCATCAGAAAGAGCTTTTGGCCGCAGCTTTCGGGGCCTTATTTGGACTCTTGACGGGAAATATTCTGTTTGGAATTTTTGGTCTGGTGGTCGGCTTTATCTTGCCGGACAGTCTCTTTAAAAAGCAAGTTGAGGTTCGGCAAGCGGCCATCCTGAAAAATTTTCCCACCTTCGTCGATTTGGCGGCTTTAACTATAGAATCCGGGCTTGATTACCTATCGGCTTTTGAACGCATTGTTAAAAACGCCAAGACAAAAACCGAGCTTGAAGTCGAAATCGATAAGACCTTGACCGAGGTCCGTCTGGGATATTCCCGCCGCGACGCCCTGGAGCGCATGGCTTTGAGAACCGGGCTTCAAGAGATTCGCTCATTTGTAGGTTTGATTATCCAGTCCGATGAGTTAGGGACGTCCTTGGTCGAACTTTTGCGCAATTACGCCGCCGATATGCGTTTTCGGCGTCTCAATAAAGCCGAAAAATTAGCCGCCCAGGCTTCTACCAAAATGCTGATTCCGCTATTTATCTTCATTTTTCCAACGGTGTTTATCATGATGCTGTCTCCGATGATTAAGTCTCTTCTCAAAGGAGGCCTTGGATTCTGATGGGCGCCTTTATCGCGGCTTGTTTTCTTTTG
>JAJZJF010000132.1 GCA_021810245.1 bacterium | reverse complement strand
GTCGCTTCGGCTAAATATAAGCCGACGGTCAAAGCGGATGTAGGTATTTACCCAAACGATTTCGGGGCGACCACCATTGACGTGTCTCATTATCCGCCTAAGATGAAGCTTTATTACAAGGTTTTCTCCCAAAAATGTCAGGCCTGCCACACCATCGCCCGTCCGATTAACTCTCAATTTCTTGAGCTCACCGACGCCGAAATGGCGGCCGCTAAAAAAACGCAGCCGGAAATCTTCAAGGTCGGCCCCAATATCATCAAGGCGGAGCCCAAAATCTGGAGCCGCTACGTGCACCGGATGATGTCTAAACCTGGATGCCCGGTCGGCAAAGACGGAAAAAAAATATGGGAGTTTTTGGTTTTTGATTCCAAACAGCGCAAAATGGGGAAAAACCTTAAATCCTGGATCGCTAATCGCACAAAGCTTTTGAATAATTTCAAAAAACTCTACCCCAAGGAATACAAGCATTTGGTTTCTAACGGTTCCTTGCAGCCCATAGGAGGGAAATAAGATGCCCGATCTAAGTTTTGGAGAGATACTCGTTGTCTTGGTGGTGGGCCTGATTCTCTTTGGACCAGGCCGCATCACCGAGGCAGCCAAGGCCTTGGGAAAATCAATGGGGGCTTTCAAACAAGGCCTCAGAGAAGGAATGGAACCGCTTAACGCGACCGAGAAAAAGGCGGAGGAAAAGCCGTCTCTTCCCGAACCGCCCAAAGCTTAGGGATTCCAGTAATTCTTTAGATCCAGTCCCGATCCTGGGGCTTTTTCTATCGTCCGCAGGGAATCGATGAGGGCTTTAAGCGCCTCTTCCTTGCGCGAGCTCAAAAGGAAAACAAGACCGTAAAAATTGACGCCGCCGGAATTTCCTTCTTTCTTCCAAACGACTTGAAAATCAAAGCTCAATTTCCTATCGCAGTGGGTAAATTTAAGCTGATAGTTTTCCCGAACCTGAAGAATCACGGGAGAAGATATCCGCGCGCCCCCCATTCCCAAGTCGAGAATCCTCCCCTCGCCCAAGCGCGGGCGCAACATGGATTTGTAGACCAAGACCGAAATGGAACAAGAAAATCTCTGATGCCCGCGCCGGGATGGAGAGGAGAATCCCATACCCGTATTTTATAGAATTTCTTAACGTTATGAACCCAATTCTTTCTTTTCTTCTCTGGATCATCCTGACATTGGCGGGAACGCTGGTTTCTTTTTTTCCGCGCTCTTTCGAAATAAAGCTTGGAAAAGCTCTCGGGCGTTCTCTCCTTTGGATCGGAGGCTCCCGCAAGCGCATCGCCAAGGAAAATATCAGTTTATGCATGCCCGAGATGACGGATATTGAGAGGCGACTCCTTCTCAAAGAAAACTTCGAGCATTATGGAATTTTGGCTCTTGAACTTTTGCATATGTTTTCTCCCATTCCGGGCCATTATTTAGCCTATGTCCGCAAAATCGCTTCTGTGGAGGGTCTTGAAAATTGGCAAAAAGCCAACGAACGCGGAAAGGGGGTTCTTTTTGTCTCGGCTCATCTGGCCAATTGGGAGATTATGGCGATTATCGCGGCGCTCAAAGGCGTTCCTGTCACCATCATTACCCGGCAAATTAAGCCCGCCTGGCTGGACAAAAAAATCACCTCTCTGAGGGCTTCGGCGGGATGCGGTTCGGCCTATAAGGACCAGCGCCTGAGCGCGGTCTTAAAAGGCCTTCACAATCAAAAATCAATCGGCTTTGTTTTAGATCAATACATCGCCCCGCCAGCCGGAATCTACGTTAAATTTTTCACCGCCCAGGTTCATACCCTCGGAGTTCTAGGGCTTTTTTCCAAACGCGCCCAAGCCCCCATTGTCCCGGTTTTTCAAACTCGCGATGAGAAAGGAATCATTCACGTCGTTTTTGAACCGGCCATCAACCCCGAAGAAATTCCGGAAGATCCTAAGGATTTCACCCAAGCCTTATCCCTAAAGGTGGAGGGTTGGATTCGAAAAAATCCGGCCCAATGGTTGTGGGTTCACCGGCGATTTAAAAACGCAATCTGGGAAAACCCAGCCCCCGTCGTCAAAACCGTTAATTCTTAGGCCTTAGGCGCAAACTTCTTTCGACAGAACCTTGCCCGCGGAATCCATTTCATAGACCCAGGGTTGCCCGGTAGGAATCTCCACAGACACAATTTGTTCGGGAGACAAATTCTCTAAAGACATAATCACTGAGCGCAAACTATTTCCGTGAGCGACCACTAAAATATCTTGCCCCTTTTGAATTTCGGGCATGATTTTAGAGCGAAAATAGGGCAAAACCCGTGCGGCGGTGTCTTTAAGACTCTCTCCGTGAGGAGGTTGAACATCATAAGATCTTCGCCACAAGCGAACCTGATTGTCTCCATATTTTTTCGCGGTCTCCGCCTTGTTTAAGCCCTGCAAATCGCCGTAATGTCTTTCATTGAGGGCTTGATCTTTGAATATGGGGATTTCGGTTTGATGAATTTCCTTTAAAATAATATCCAGGGTTTGCTGAGCGCGCAAAAGCGCGGATGTAAACGCCATCTTGAAATGAAACCCCGCAAGTTCTCTTCCCGCTTTTTGGGCTTCTTCTCTGCCCTTTTCGCTAAGCTCGATATCCACCCAGCCGGTAAAACGGTTTTCTAAATTCCACAGGGATTGTCCGTGCCGAACCAAAACCAGCTTAGACACCTTTGGCTCCCAACATCGCATCAATAACGCGTCTCAGTTCTTTGATATCGACCGGTTTGGCCAAGAAACAGCAGTCTCCCGACTCGCAAGTCTCGGAAAAGATATCTTCTTGAGAAGCTTGCCCGCTCATGAAGATAACGGGAGTTTTTGAGCTCGAGGCGTTTCTTCTGAGGTTCTCGAAAAGATGGGCTCCGTTTGCCCCCGGCATATGAAAGTCCAGAATAATCAGATCGGGAACCGCCTCCCGAGCTTTTTTCATTCCCTCGGCGGCATCATAAGCGGTTTCAACCTTGTGACCGTCCTTAGTCAAAACATCTCTGACGACGCTAACGATTTCAAAATCGTCATCAACGATCAATATCTTCGCCACGGTAAGCCTCTAAGCCTTAGTTTACTTAATTTGGGCGATCCAAACCTCGTTGCCGTCGGTATAA
The DNA here is from genome assembly GCA_021810245.1 of bacterium. Classification (GTDB taxonomy): domain Bacteria; phylum Elusimicrobiota; class Elusimicrobia; order UBA1565; family UBA9628; genus JAKAQV01. Next base: position 511 of record JAJZJF010000132.1, on the reverse strand, counting down.
ATGCGCTTCATCCGTTTTGCGATAAAACGCGCGGCCCTCAGGCGTTCTTGCGGGCTCCACGGGTCCGCCCAAGAAAACCCGGAATTTCCCCGCAGATAGGTGTCATTGGCGAGAAAATGGGTAATCCCAAGTTGATGCAAGCGCTGGGAGATTTCCCTTCCGTTTTGGCTTTGAGCGACCACTTCATGCCAAAGCTCATGGTCCCAGGGGGTCGCGGCGATAAATTTCCGATTAAGATAGAAAGTTCTAAATTCGTCAAAAACTAAAATCGTCGAATTTCCGGGGATATGGCGATTGGCATACACCTCCGCGTCATATGGAGAATCGGCCAATATCGCGTCAATGTAATCATCCTGAGAAGCGCGGCCGCTTAAGTATCCCCAGGGGCGCTTGTGAGTATTTTGAATATAGACCATCCGCATTCCTTGTTGAATGAAAGCAAACCCCAGCGGAATCACAAGAAGATACCGCCCTCTTCCCATTTTGAATATCTCGGATATCCACCACCCGA
>JAJZJF010000131.1 GCA_021810245.1 bacterium | reverse complement strand
GTTTTTGGGCTTGAGTTCGCCGCGGCTTGCGCGAAATCCATGGGCGCAAGTCTGAATATTTTTCATGTCGCGGCCACTCCGAGCGTAGAATTTTCCGGAGACTTGTCCCATATCAAAAAAAGCGTCTTGAGTGGCCTGGAAGGCCTGCCGGATTCTCAGAGGCCGCAGAAAATTGAAGCTCAAGTCGCTTGGGGAAAGCCGATCAATGAAATACTCAAGGCTTCCCTAGAGTCGGATCTCGTGGTTTTGGCCGCGCGCTCTCGCGGGTTTTTGGAAGATATGATTTTGGGAACGACGGCGGAGAGGGTGATTCGCTATAGCGAATCTTCGGTTTTGGCGGTTCCGGAAATTTCCGCCGAGGAGTCAAAAAGTTGACGCCGTTTGGAGCCAAGATGAACTTCTTTAGAGAAGTCAAAGCGGAGCACCGCGTTTTGGAAAAAATTGTCGAGCGCTTGGAGCTTGCCGCGCAAGTTGAAGGAATAGGCGCGTGGGGGCGGATTTGGGGAGTCTTGGCTATTCTTCTTCCAATCCTGGAAATTCATGAAGAGATGGAAAACTCTCTCATTGAGAAGGAGTCGTATTTAAAAGAGCGCGGGGCCGCGGCTATTTTAGACGCGATTGAAGAGCAGCATCTTCATTTAAAGCGACTGATCGAACAAATCAGCGCTCTTCCGCTTCAGCCGGGGCAAGGCCCGCTCGGCCGATTGAGAAAGTGGTCTAAGGAGTTGGCTTGGCGCTTGCGCGATCATTTTAAAGCGGAAGAAGAGCGCCTTTGGCCTCATTACTCTAAAACGATGAGCCGCTCTTTAGGGCGTTCAATGGGCCGGCGCATAGAGTCCAATGTCTTGGGGGTCGAGAAAATGATTGGGCAAAAATGGGACCAAGGGCAAAGTATTTCTTGATCGAGGAAAATTTATGAAGGCAAAAGATATTATGCGAAGAAATATCGTCACTGTTTCGCCGCTCGCGACCGCCAAGGAGTTGGCGGAACTACTTACCAAACACAAGATTACGGGCGTTCCCGTGGTCGATAGTCATGGAGCCTTGATGGGAGTCGTCTCTCAAACCGATATCGTGCGAAAACAAGCGCGGTCCGAAAAAGACGATGCCTTGGATTATTATCGCGACGTGATGTCTCTTTTTGAGCCCGTTTCGAGGGTAGAAGATGAGGTGACGGTTTTTGATTTAATGACCCCGGGGGTTCTTTCCGCGGATGAGGAAACTCCGGTTAGTGATCTGGCTAGGCAGATGCTCGCTAGGCGAATTCACCGCCTGCCAATCACTAGAAATAAGCGCTTGGTCGGGATTGTCTCGACTATGGATATTTTAAGGGCTTTTGTGGAGATGGAAGACGCTAGGGGCGAGGCAGGCTGATTGTAAATTCGCTTCCTTTGCCCAGTTCCGAATGGACGTAGATTTCTCCTCCCATAGCGAGAGCGGCTTGTCGACAGAAGGTAAGTCCGAGGCCGTTTCCTTGAATCAGGCCTTCCCGGCGGGCTTGGGCCTGGTGAAAGCGGTCAAAGAGGGTTTTCATTCCATCTTGTGAAATTCCGATTCCATTGTCCCGAACGGATATTTTGCCTTTATCCGAGGAGATAGAAATTTTGCCTCCGCGTGGAGTAAATTTAAGGGCGTTGTTTAGCAGATTCTGAAGGGTTCTCTCAAGGAGATTCTCATCGGCGAAAACGGTTTCTTTCTCGTCTATTGCCGCGTTAACGGAAATATTTTTTGCCTGGGCGAGAGAAATTTCATCTTCAATGACGCTCTGAACCAAGGGAGAGAGAAGTATTTCCTTTTTGGATACCGGCATAACCCCTTCATCTAATTTGGCGATATCCAAAAATAGGTCCAAAAGTTCCGTCATTCGCTTTCCCGAGCGGATGCTGATGTCAATGAGTTCGATTTCTTTGGCGCTCAAGGGCCTTGTTCCGGCCACTTCCCGAATGACTTGAAGGACCGCCGATATGTTGGAGAGAGGCGCGCGCAGATCGTGTGCCACCATGCGCCGCCATTCCTCTTTTCTTTTGGACGCCTCTTCTTCGCTTTCAATTTTTTTTGTTTCCATATTTTTCATCCCGCGGATCTTCTAAGAATTTCGGAACGAATCTCATCAAGAAGCGTTCGCGCGTTCGATTTAAAGGCGTGTTGTCCAAGAATTAATGGAGTCCAGCCCTTGGGTTTGGCCTTGAGGCGATAGATGATTCTAGACTCGCCTTTGAAGGGGGACAGTTCCCAGGAGCCTTCATAGATTGAAAAGCTTTTTCGGGAGATGTCCGTAAAGGAAATCAGCTGCCGAGGATGCTCCTTAATGAGAAGTTTAAGGCTAAATGTTTTATTGATGAATAGGACTTTCCCCGAAATCTTCTGTCGTATTAAAAGAGAGGCTTGGTTTTGTTCCAAGATTTTGCTTGAATCGACGTTTCCGACAAAGTCGGCGATATGGTTGTAATCAGTGAGAACCTTCCAGGAATTTTCAACCGAGGATTTAACATAGAATTCGCCTTTGACGAAGTAAACTCCTTTTTGATGTCGGATATGGATAAAGAGATCTCGCGTTGTCCGGCCCGAGGCCGAGGCGGAAAAAGCCATTCCCGATAGACAAGAGGCCATCACGATGGACGCCAGCTTTAATCGAGTCACGATCTTCTCCTTTCATGGGACGGTTTATAAACCCGCGGCCAATGAAGCGCTTGCGCTTATATTTTCCGCCTGAGTCAAGATTAAATGGTAATGGACGACAACCTTATTGTCAACCTTAATCGTATCAAACATCATCGTCGGCGGGGTAATTCCGTAGTCTTTCATTAAAATAGGTTGAGAACCGGTGACGGTGATATTTGATTTGGAGATTTTGAGCGTGCCGTGAAGGGTCACTGGTTTGGACACCCCTGAAATTGAGAGCGTCCCTAGGGCGGCGATTGACTCTTTTCCATTGAGATTCGACAGCGAGTAAGACTTCAGCGAAAACACGATGTCGGGGTATTTTTTGGCTTTCATGGCCTTTTGTGTATTGTCGTCCATGGCTTCAAATTCGGATCTTAAGCCCTTGATGGGAACTGTCAGCTCAAGCTTTACCGGCAGTCCTTTGAGGATAGCTGTTTGGACCGCCTCCTTTTCGGAAGCGGCGATAGACATTTCAATGTTAAAGGTCGAGGCCTTGATGACAAAGGGATGAAGGGTTGAGTTCCCCGATACCCAAATTTGACTCCGCGGTAAAGCCTCAATCTGAATTGAAGCCGCATAAGAAAAAGAACTGATAGCTAATAAGCACAAGCTTAGAGGGGCCGCCAGTCGTTTCGTTTTCATAATCCGTTCCTCCTAAACTAATTCTAAGCAACAAAACAGCCAAAAGACAGTCCTAAAAAATAAAGAGAGGCGGGCGTTTCCACCCGCCTCTCGACTGACTGCGGCTCGGTTTAGAACAGGAACTGAACCATCATCCGAAGCTCCGGAACCACCGCCCGCACCGTGGTGTTTCCTGTGCCAGTGCCGGCGCTGGCCTCAAACGGCATGTCTGCCATCACGTAGGAGCCGATCCCGCCAGGCCCTGTATTGTCGAACACGGGCATATTGAGATAAACAGGCGCCTCCGTCACGAATTTGACGTTTTGACCCTTGATATACCAAGTGAAGGAAGGCGTGATCTCGTTGATGACTGCATCCCCGCTGGCTTTGTAGCCCGTGTCGCCAACCGTACTTCCAGTATTGAGCGCG
>JAJZJF010000027.1 GCA_021810245.1 bacterium | reverse complement strand
CTCAAACGGCTCTTTTACCAACGCGCAACAAGCCATCAGCTTTTCCTGGGCGAAAAGCCTGACCAAGACGACCTCGTTTGGCGCGACGGTTCAAGAGATCTCAAACAGCCTTGCCGGATACGCGAGCAACACTCAAGCCCTTAACATCGGAATGCTCAAGACCTTCGGGTTCTATCATTTGGGGCTGGGCGTTCAAAATGCGTTTTCAAGAACCGCCGGCGCGACCAGCGATCAATATCCGGTCATCGTTAGAATGGGAAACGCCATTGAACTCTTTCATGATCGCCTGATTTTAGACATGGATTTAAATAAACCCTTGACCCCGGGGCTTGACGTTAATTTCGGCGGCGAGTATCATCTCTCCCAATGGTTCGCGTTTCGCTTTGGCCTCATGGGAATTCCTCAAATTCAGGAAACCGATTTTGGATTCGGGCTCGATTTCCAAACTTTCCAAGTGGATGTGGCCGAAGGAATTGGGAACCTCGGAACCAGCACGAAAATTTCTCTAGGCTTTAAATTCGGCGAGAGTAAAACCGCCAACACCAATGCCAAGGTCAAAGCGGTTTTAAAATCCGCCTTTGAGGCCCTTCAAGAGGGCAATTTCACCTTGGCCCAGGCCCGCTTTAAAGAAGCTCTTTATATCCAGCCGGGAAATAACAAGATTCAGCAAATGATTGACCGTCTTAAAACTGTCACCGACCATGTGCCTCAAGCGACCGGAGGGGAGGAGTTTCAGACCTTCGTGCGCAAAGGCGCGGTTTTGTTCGTGGACGGCAATGATTTAAGGGGATCTGTCAACGCCTTGAGATACGCTTACAATAAAAATCCGAAAGATGAAAAACTACTGCTGCTTCTGAACGCGGTTGAGAAGGCGGCCCATGTCACCGAGCTGACTCGCCGCGTCGGAGGGCCGGAGCAATTTACCTGGGTCGATCAAAAAGTGTATGACGCCCGGCAGTCGGTCTATGAGGGACACTATGACGCGGCGATAAGGCGCGCGCAAGACGTATTGGATTTGGAACCCAACAACGTGACCGCCCTTGAGATTCTCGGTAGCGCGTTTTATCTGATGGACCAAAAGCAAAAAGCGATTGCGGTCTGGAAAAGAGTTTTAGAGCTTGATCCTCATAATAAAGAGGTTCGCCAATTCATGCAGGCGAAATGAGAAATGGAACATTTTAAAGACTTGAAAATGTCATCAGAAGCGCCTACACTTATGCCAAAGGCTCAAGGAGTCTATTCTGACGCTTTTCAAATGAAAAAAATCGCGTTTGTTCTGATCTTTATCGCCGCGGCGGCGAAAGCGCTTCAAGCTTCTCCGTTGGTCGCGCCCGATATTGACCTTCTTAAAGAACAGAATCAAATTAAGCTGGAATCGGAAAAAAAGATTCAAGATGAGATTCTCGATCCCATTCTTGGGCCGGGGGAAGCGGTCGCTTTTGTCGATGTGGAAATGTCGGTGAAAGTTGAAAGCGAAAAATTAAGAAGAAAGGGGGTGGGAGAAGAGCAGAAATATCATCAGAAAAACAACAATGACAACAGCGCCAATATGAACACGAATTTTGTCATGCCCGGAATTCCCAAGCCGACGGCCATTACCGCGGGCGGCCCCAAAACTCCGCCCAATTCCGCCTCCGCTCAAGCCGCCCAAGAGTCCAAGGGAATTCAACAAGAGACATATGCCGTCAACCCTATTTTTAAGAAGCTGACAGTTACCGTCATCCATGACCAAAATGTGCTCAAAGATAAAAATCAGGTAGAGATGGTCAGAAGCCGCATCGTCGATGCGATGGGGCAATATCACTTAGCGGCGGAAAACGTTTTCTTTCGGGCCACGCCTTTTGCCCATATCAAAAATGATTGGAAGGAAGATTTAAAAAAGCCTTCCGTGTACTTGCCGCTTCTCTACGCTTTTCTTTTGCTGCTTCTCTTATCATTTTTATTTGGACCCTTGCGGAAGTTTTTGAAAGCCTACATTCAGGCCCTGATGGAAAAGCCAAAATCAGAGGTTGATGTGACGGGAGAAGAAGGCGGCGGAGACGATGAAAACGACGGAGAAGACGACAATGCCTTAAGCCAAGAAGGGAAATTGGATATTAATTTTACGAGAAAACCCGATGAACCCCCGCCCCCGCCGCCAGATGAGGAGGATGAAATGAAAAAATTCGAGCCATTCGCTTATATCAACGATGAAAACGTCAAACGCTTGGCGTATATGTTTATTTTAAGGAAAGAAGAGCCCTGGGTCGTTGCGGTCGTGGCCAGCTATCTCAAACCCGATTTGGCCCGGCAGTTGTTGACGTCTCTTCCGGTCGATTTGCAGGCCAAGGTCGCTCTTGAGGCCTTGACTGTCCGGCAAGTGACACGGGATCAGGTGATCGCGATAGACGGGGATGTTAAGGAAAACGTGGATTTCGTAGTCGGTGGAATCGAGCGCTTGGTCATTTTACTCGATGAATCTGATTCCGCGACCCGCGCCAATATCTTAAATTACCTCAAAAATGAGAAACCGCTGGTTTATGAGGCGGTCAGAAAGCATATTCTTATTTTTGAAGATATCGCTTCTTTCCCGGACCGCGATATGCAAACTATTGTCCGCGAATTAAAGACCGACTTGATGGCGCGGGCGCTCACCGGAGCTCCGCCCGAGGTTCTCAATAAGTTTCTCAGCAGTATGTCAGCGGGGGCGGCGAGTTTGCTTAAGGAAACAATGGAATATACCCAGGGGCTGAACCCCAATCAAATCGAGGACGAGAGAACAAAGGTCATGGATTTAATTAAAGCTCTTGAGAAAGACGGAAAAATCTCCGTTCGAAAACAAGGACAACAGGGCTATGACATGGTCGAAGGAATGCAAGAGGAATTAGGCGCCATGGAAAGACGCCAGAAAAGATTTCAAAGCGCCAGACAAAAAAACCAGCCAGAGACTCCCTCTGTTTCCGCCGATCCGGCCAAGGCTCAGGCCTATTTTGACGCGGCGGTTTCCCAGTATCAAGCAGGGCAGGCGGAGGCCGCGGTTTCATATTTTGAAGCGGCTTTGACGCTCAACTCTTCTCTTTGGCAAGCCCATCAATATTTAGGGACGTTGCTCTATCAGAAGGGAGACGTTCAAGGCGCTCTTGCCCATTACGAAAAGGTTTTGGAAATAAATCCGGACCCCCAACTAAAAGTTTGGGTGGATGGCTTTAAATCACAGGTAGGAGGAAACCTCAATGGCTGAAGAAAATAAAGATCCTAGGAATTTTCCGCCGCCTTTGCCGGGCTCCCCTATTGATCCCGGCGCGGCGCAGAAGGACGCCTCTTTTCCGGGACTTCCTCCTTTTTTGCCGCCGGACGCATTGCAGCCGTCTAAATCTCTTCCGCCTTTGCCAGGCTTTCCTCCAACTAAAAACGCGTCTTTGCCGGGGTTGCCGCCCCTACCATCCTTGCCGGCAGCGAAAATAAACCCAGGCGCTCAGTCGGCTCCTCAAGAGCAGATCAACATCGAGAAAAAAATATCGGAATTAGAGAAAAAGCTTCAAGAGGAGAGGGAAAAGGTCTTGATGGCGCAGCTTAAAAATCAACAGGAAGCGGTGACTTCCGCCAAGGTCGAGTCCTCTCTCAAGGAACTTCAGGAAAAAATCAGGCGCGAGCGACGAGATCAAGAAACCGAGGAATCCCGCCTGCGCCTTGAAAACAAACTTCGAGAAATGGAGGCGCGTTTGGCGCAAGAAAGGGAGACCTGGGTCGCGACCCTTAAATCTCAAATGCAGTCCCGTGAATCTCAGGATAAGGATATCGAGACGCAGTTTGTCGGCCGCATCCAAGAGATGGAAAAGCGCTGGATTGAAGAGAAAATGCAATGGCAAAAAGCTTTGTCCGCCAAAGAAGAGGAAGCGCGCAATTGGCGGATGGTGGCCGAAAAATTAAGGGCTTCTGAAATTGAGCTAGGCAAAGTCTTAATTGAGAAAAAGTCCACTGAAGAAAAAATCAAGGAAATTGAAAAGAAAAATCTGGAGTTGGAAAATAAATACGGCTTTGCCCATGGCAATCTAGTTGAGCGGGAGAAAGAATTAGCCCAAATTAAAGCCGAACTTACTCTAGAGCGGGAGACTTCTAAGCGGGAAATTGAAAATCTAGGAAAATCGCTCAAGAGTCAAGAAGAAAAAGAGAGGCGTCTGTTGGGTGAGATGGAAATTCTAAAAAAGGAATTTCTGCTAAGAACCGAGGCTATTGCCCGAGAGAAAGACGACAAAATAAAAGAAATCGTTCGCGATAAAGACATCAGCATTGAGCGCGTTCAGGCCTCTTATGAAAAACAGCTGACGGCGATCAAAAATTCTCTTAAAGAGGCTGAAGAAAAATACGCGGCCAGCCTTGAGAAAATGCGTTTAGAAAAGAAGGCGGAAATCCAGTCTCTTAAAGACGGGTTTCAGAAAGAGTTGGAAATTGCTTTAAGGTCGGAAGAGGAAAAAGAAAAACGGCTTCATGATGAAATTTCCCGCCTCAAAGAACAGATGAGTGAAGTTGAGTCACGGAGCGCGCGGGAAAAAGAAAATGCCCTTGATGGACTTCGGACTCAATTCCAGGGAAAAATTCTTGAATTGGGCGCTCAATCAAAAGACCGAGAGACTGCGCTTAATTCTGAAATTCAAAGACTCAAAAGCGAGTTGGAACATTCCAATGAACCGCTTCTTCAAATCAAATCGGAGTATGAAACTCAAATTCAAAAACTCAAAGCCGCGTTGCAGATGGAATTAGATTCAGCGCGTTCCGAGAGTTCCGCCAGGGAAGCTAAATTATTGTCTGAAAATTCGGTCTTAAAGACAAATCTGTCCGCAAGCGAGTCCGTCAAGGCGCGCATGGAAGAAGAATTGTCACGGATTAAAAATGAGCGCGATCGGATGTTCGAGCAATCTGAGGGAAAATTGCGGGATGAAATTTCTCGCCTTCAGGCGGGTTTCAAACTCCAAATGGAAGCGTTTAGAGAATCCGCGCAATCTAAAGAAGAAAAACTTAAGACCGAGATTGCGGCGCTCAGAAAAGAGAAAGAGGAGCTAATTGGAAAATATCAGTCTCAGCACGAGTTGGAATTGAGGAATAGGCGTCTTGAAGTGGAGGCGGAGATTAAACGCTATCAGGAAGAAATCAATCGCAATAAGAAAGAAGAAATTGAAAGATTGGTTGCCTCTAAGGTGTTTGCCATCGCCAAGGAGATTGAGGAAAAAAGTCAGAAAGAAAACGAGAGAGAATTTGGGCGCTTAAGACTTGCGGCGGCGATGGAGCAGAAAAAATATCAGGAAAAAGAAAAACAGTATCAGGAAGAGCTGTCTGAGTATCAGAATCGGCTCACGGAGCTAGAGAAAAAGATAAAAGAATTGACGGTAAACGAGGAGGCCTATAAAAAACAGATGTCAGATGTTAAAATGCGGGAGACTCTTGCCCAGGCGGAAAGAATAAGCGCGACCAAAAGAGAAGAGCGTTTGCGTGCCGCCTTGGCGGCCGTGCGCGGAAAGTGGGAAAAGGAACTTGAGGCGCAGACGCGCAAGAAAGCGGAAGAACTCCTTGGGCTTGAAAAGGAACGTCTTCAAGGGCGGTTTCAACGGGAGGTTGAGCAGAAAGCGGAAGAAATGAGCCGGAGTCTTCGGGATAAAACAGAACAGGAAATGGAGCTGGAAAAAGAGAAAATGGTTGACGAAGAACGGAGAAAGGCAGAAAACGAAATTGCTAAACTCAAAGATGAATATCGGAAAGAGCGGGAGGGTTTGGAAGAGGCTCTTGCGGCTTATCTGGAAATGAAAAGCAAGAAGGAAGAAGCCGAGAGGCTTTGCTCGGCTCAGGTGGCGCAGCTTTCTTTTGTCAGAAAAGAGGTTGAAAACCTTCAGCAGCAGGTGCGCCAGAGATTAGCGAAAAAATAGGGAAATGAATTTATGATCTCGGTTCACAAACTGAACGGTCAAGAGGTTTTTATCAATGCGGAATTGATTGAATGCCTTGAGAAAGGGCAAGAGACCATCGTTTGCCTCGCGACAGGAAATCGTTTTCTGGTTAAGGAAAATGTGGAGGAAGTCGTTCGAAAAGTGATTGACTATCGAAAGAAGGTCAATTCGGATTCTAAAATCGCAAACCCCATCGCGGGTTTTGAGAGAAAGAATCCTTAAGGAGATGAATCAATGGATATAGCGACGGTACTGGGGATATTGGTTTTCTTGGGGCTAGCCGTCATAACGATTTTCTTATCGGAAGGCTGGGTTGGCTTTAAGCCTTTCTTTAACATGGAAGCCTTTTTGATGGTCATGGGGGGAACTTTTTGCGCGACCCTGGTCAATTATCCGTTGTCACAGGTGGTCGGGCTTGGGCGCATTGTTCGCAAGGTCTTATTTTCCGCGCCCGAGGATACTCCCGATATCGTGGCGACCTTCGTCAGCCTTTCTCAGAAAGCCAAAAAAGAGGGCTTTTTAGCCCTTCAAGCCGATGTTAAATCAATTCAAAACGATTTTCTTCGCCGGGCGATTCAACTGGTGATTGACGGCGCGGACCAGGAATTTATCCGCAATATGTTGGAAACGGAAATCGGCTTTATTCGGGAAAGGCACAAAGTGGGACAAGAAATTTTTAACGCGATGGGAACCTATGCGCCGGCTTTTGGGATCATCGGCACGGTTTTGGGAATGATTTTGATGTTGTCGACGATTGAAGATGTCACTCAAGTGCCGCGGCGCATGGCGGTTGCCTTGGCTTCGGCTTATTTTGGCTTGGGATCTGGCTATCTTATTTTTCTGCCGATGGGCGGAAAATTGCGCCGGAGATCTGAAGAAGAGCTTCTGGTCAAGGAAATCATTATCCGCGGGGTTCTCCTCCTTCAAAGCGGCGCGACCCCCAGCGTGGTTGAGGCCAATTTAAAGGCTTATCTTGAGCCAGCCAAGCGCGGGGCCATCAAAACCCAGACGGCTTAAACTTTTATGCCTCTCAAACCGCCTAAAGGTTTTATCGACGAATCCGATCCCAAGGTGGCTCAAATTGGCCATCCCGCTCCGCCATGGCTGGTCAATTATGCGGACCTCATGACCGAGATTGCCTGTTTTTTTATCATCCTCTATGCCCTTTCGACATCTCTCAATAAACAGGTCCAGCAGGCTGTCGAGGACGTTCAAAAGATGGTCAACACGAAACAAATCAGTGGCACGGTCAAAGTGGACCGCGAGGGATTAAAAATTACGCTCAACGAAGAAGGCCATGTTTCTTTCTTTAAAAGCGGCGAGGCGGATACCACTCCGGCCATGGATGCGATGATATCCAAACTCGTTCCAACCCTTAGGAAATTGGCCAAAGATCACGATATTATCGTTGAAGGCCATACCGACAACCGTAAAATCTCCAACCAATATTTCGACTCGAACTGGGAACTTTCAACGGCGCGGGCGACGATGGTTGTCAGGCTCCTTAAAAATAAATATGGGCTTCCCCCGAATCGTTTGGGCGCTTTAGGATACGGCCAATACCGCCCGATTGCATCCAACAAAACCCCTGAAGGCCGCGCGGAAAACCGTCGCGTCGTTTTTTGGGTTAAAAATCTTTCTCCCTCGGATAAAAAAATCGCTTCGGGTAAGGGAGGGGCAAAAGTCAAGGCTTTGACCGCTCAGCCCCAAGCGCCCGCGCCTGGCAAGAAAGGGAGTCAGCCGGATATAAAAGGGCTATAATGAGTTTAATGTCGGATTTTAAAAAGACATTGTGCCTATTGGGATTGGGGATTGGCTTTGCGTGCGCCACTCTTCCCAAAGATGTTCCGACGCCTTTACCTTTAAAGCCTCTTCCCGTCGCGTTTCAGGCGCCTCCTTTGTTTAGCCGCGCGGACCTTAACGCCTTTTCTTGGAAGGCTCCGGTGGGACGTCCGCCTTTTGCGCACCTCAGGTTGACGATGCTTCCCACTCAAAATTCTCAAAACTCCGAAATTTTTGTCGCCCAGATTCTTAAGTGGCTCTCCAGTCACGAAGGGCCTTTAAGCGGCGAGATGGCGCCGGGAACGGTTTTTTCTCAGATTCAAGAACTTTTTAGGGATAATTTCGAGGCGGCCTCTCAAAATCTTGAGGGCGCGGATGTCCAGACCGATGTAGACTGGTCCGTGGCCGTGCCGGTTTTAGAAGGCCGCTATGAGCAAAATAAAATTGAGATGAATCTTGCGATTGCCTTCATGACGCCGGAAGGAAAACAAATTGAAAAAATCAAGGTTCACTCCTCTGAATCAATGGGCGCGAAAGAGTGTTCCCGGTATGTGAGTCTCGCCCACGAAGAAGGTTTTCCCGCCTCTCAAACTCAGTGTTTTGAAAGAGGGTTTCTTGTGGCTTTGAGCGATTTGTTGGGACATTTAGAGTCTTCTCTCATTCACTCAAAAGCCTTGGGGCTTTACCAATCGCAACTTGTCTCCCATCAATCGGCAGAAGAGCCCCTTTCGCCCAATATTTTTAACTCTCCAAAGACGGCCCAGCCTTTGAAGCCTTCTTCGGCATCTTCTAATTCTCTTCACTCAGATGTGGATTCTCCAACTTACGCTTTGAGCGCCGCGCGAGACAATTACGCCCTGGTGGTGGGTATTCAAAAATACGAGAATGTAGCGGATGCGCAGTTTGCCGTCAATGACGCGCGAGCGATGAGACGTCACTTATTAGCTTTGGGTTTTCCCGATCAAAATATCGCTTTTTTAACCAACAGTCAGGCCACCAAAAGCGGAATTGATAAATATGTGGCTAGTTGGCTGCCCGATCACTCTTCCAAGAAATCAAAAATATTTTTCTACTTTTCCGGGCATGGGGCCAATGATCCAGTATCTCACCAGGCGTATTTGGTTCCCTGGGATGGGGATCCTTCTTTTTTGAGCGCTACCGGATATTCCATTGCTCATTTGTACCGGCAACTCAACAAAATCAAGGCGGGGCGTCTCATCGTCGTTTTAGATTCCTGTTTTTCAGGCCAAGGGCCGCGTTCGGTGATGGCCAAGGGCCTTCGCCCATTGGTTGAAAAAGTGGATATGGGACCGGCGAGTTTGGGAAAAATCGCCGGGTTAGCCGCCGCAGGTCCCGAACAAGTTGAGGGCGTTATTCCAGAGGAAGGACACGGAATTTTAACTTACTACCTTTTAAAGGGGCTTAACCGCTCTCAGGGCCTTGGCAAACTGAAAGAAATTTATCATTATATGGAACCGCGAGTGGAAGATGTCGCGCGCAGCGAGGGGAGAGTTCAAACCCCTCAGTTAATGGGCAAAAATACCTTAATTACGTTGGGAGGCGTTTTAAAATGAAAACTTTAATTCTTGTCGTTGCCAGTGCGGCTGGTGTGGCGGCGTTTTCTTTTGGTTGCGCTCCTAAAACTGGCAATTATCAGATGGTCCATTTGGATTCCAAGAATGCTCAACAGGGTCTCAATCAGGCGATTTTAAATCATCCGCTTAAATGAGAAAATTTCTTTGGGCCGCGGCCTCTTTGAGCTTTATCTTGGGATGCCATGCGGCAAAAACTCCTAATTATGCCGCGATTAAAGCCGATGCGGCCAAGGCCGAGGCGGAATTGCCGTTGGGATCATCTAACATTCAAGGTTCTTCTCAAACCGCTTCTTCTTTTGGAAACGGCGGCTCTAATTTAGTCGACAGTTCTTTGAACGCTAAGATTACGGGCCGGAGCAAGCGGATGAAATGCACCTGGGTTGAATCCCAGGGGGTGGCCGATGTCACTAGCTCGATGAGCCCGGAACAATCAAAGGCCATGGCGATATCGGAAGCTCGCCGCATGGCTCTTGAAAAGGTTCTCGGGGTGCGCGTTCGCGCCCGCGATTTAGTCTTTCAGCAGTCCGGATTGGAAGGCAATGACAGCATGATTCAGAGCCTGGTCCAGACGATGAGACAAGGGAGAATTATTGACGAAAAGGTGGGCAAAAACGGCTATGTTCCATCTTCTCAATGTCCGTATTGCCGCTATCAAGCCGAGGTCTCCGACTGCGTTAAGCCCTTTCCGCGAAAGTCCGATCAGAATTTTTGGGTTCGCATTAATCTTTCCAAACAGCATTTGGTCAGCGGAGACTCAGAACAGGTGGATGTTTCGGCGTCCACGCGCTGTTACGTCTATCTTTATGACCAGGCGATGGACGGTTCTCTTTCCTTGATTGTACCCAATGATTATGTTTCTCATCTCAGGGTGGGGCCCAATAGTCCGCTGATTTATCCCGACCCCAATAAGCCGGAAGAAGAAGGCTTGGCCTTGGTCGCCGAAATTCCTCCGGGACAAAAAATGTCGGCGGAGACGATTTCTGTCATCGCCTCAAAAGAACCGCTCCCCGTCACTCTCTATCAACTGCGAAAAAAAGACGACTACTTTTCCCTTCTTAAGCGCTTGAACGCTTCCCGTTATGACTGGACTGATGACGCCGAACCCTATTTCATCTACGCCCATTGACCATGAGCGGGTCCATTAAAATCTATACTGACGGAGCTTGCTCGGGAAATCCCGGCCCCGGCGGATGGGGGGCGGTTATCGTCCATGAGAGCGGAGACGTTCATGAAATTGGCGGCTTTGAGCCCCACACCACCAACAACCGCATGGAGCTTTTAGCCGCGATCGAAGGCCTCAATGCCCTTTCCTCTTTTTTCGCTTTGGTTCAATTATACACGGACTCAAAATATCTTATTGGCGGAGCGCAAACGTGGATGCGCAATTGGAAAAAGAAAGGATGGAGAACCGCACAGGGCTCGCAAGTCCTTAACCGCGACCTCTGGGAGAAACTGGACTTTCTCATCGAAGCGCGCGGAAAAGAGCTCTCCTGGCATTATATTCCCGGGCATTCCGGGCTCTTTGGAAACACCCGCGCCGATGAAATCGCGGTCTCTTTCTCCAAAGGCGAACCCGTCCATCTCAGAACGCGCGCCGCGCAAAATACGTAAAAAAATTCCCGATTTCAAATCCGGCATTGGCACCCTTTGGAACGCAACAATTTTCTTTGCTTGAGAGGAGAATCAAGGTGGAAATTTTGAACGCTTTGACCTACCGCCAACCGCTTTTCCAAAGGGCTTGCGTGTTGATATCCCCGTTTTTTCATTTCTAAAACCAGGAGTTCATGCCTTAAAAAAAGAGCCTTGAGATGGCCGCGCCAACGCAGCGTTTCAGGGTGGCGCGCATATCCTTTTTTCCCTTGAGTCAGGACAGTCCAAATGGCGTGCAGTTCGCGATGTTCCCCCAATAAATGATTGCGGCACAAAAGTCTCGGCGGCAAATCCCATATTCTCATTAAGATTTATTTTACCGTATTACTTCCTTCATCTCTAAATTTGGGCATTTGATAGAATGAGACCATGGATATTGTCTCCGGTCAGAGGCGGCAAATATTTCTGCTCATTTTTTTTCGTTCCTTTCGCAGCGTTGCCGCCGGAATGGTGACCCTCGCTTTCCCTTACCTCATCTTAAAGAATTTACATTTTAGCTCCCTGACCTTAGGGTTTATCTATACCGCAGCGACCTTGGCGACCGCAGGCCTAGGGCTTCTCTGCGGTTTTTTAGCGGATGTGTGGGGAAGAAAAAAAACCTTGATTTTTATCAGCGTTCTTTTGCCTTTGGGATGTGGAACGGCCTATTTATCCCAGCACCTCTTCTGGATTTATGCGGCGGCGATGTTGGGAGGGTTTTCCGCAACTGGAGCTTTGGCCGGCGGCGGGGTCGGGGGGGCGGCGCAGCCAATTCAAAGCGCTTTAATCGCCGATTTAACCGCGCCCGAGGACCGAACCTTCTATTTTTCTATTTTTACTTTTATTTCCGGCGCTCTTGCGGCTGTTGGCATTCTTTTGGCCCGGTTTTTCTCGGCGCAAACTGATTTTTTAGCCGCGACCGTTATTTCCGCAGTGGGGCTTTTGGGCCTCATCCCTTTGAGGCTTAAAGACCATATTGGGAGCGCGAAAAAATTACAGGGTAAAAAAACGATCGGGAAATTTGCGGTGACAGGCCTTCTCAACGGATTCTCCCAGGGGCTGATCACTCCGTTTTTGGTTCCTTTTTTCGTGATTGTCTATCATGTTCCGCGACCCCAAATGGCCATCTATGGGTTTTTAAGCGGGCTTTTAGGAGCCGCGGCGATGTTGGCCGCTCCTTATTTAGAGAGAACGCTTGGTTTTGTTTACAGCATCGCAGTGACGCGCGGAATCGGCGCTTTTTTGCTTATTCTTTTGCCGGCGCAGAGAAATTTCATTTTAGCTTTGGCGATTTATTTTTTGACTCCGGCCTTGCGGGTCGCCGCTCTTCCGGCTCAACAAACGGCGATGACGGAATTTGTCCCCGGCGAAGAACGCGGGCGGGCGCTGGCTTTAAATCAGGTGGCCCGTTTGGGCTCTTCCTCCGCTGGAACGGTCTTTACCGGAGCGATGTTTAATCTTGAGGAAATCGGCCTTCCATTTTATCTTTATGGAGCCGTGATGGCCGTTAATATCGGGCTTTATTTTTTCTTTTTTGGTGAAGGCGCCAAAAAAAAGCGAGAGAGTAAAATTGAGCTTGCGCCCTGATTGATTGCGGGAATTTAGTAGGATACCAAACCAAGGAGATTCCAATGCGGATATTGATTACAGGTGGAGCGGGATTTATCGGAAGTCACCTTTGCGAGCGATTTTTAAGAGAAGGGCATTCCGTGACCGCGATTGATAATCTCCTGACCGGGCGCTTGTCCAATATCGATCCTCTCTTTAAAAACCCGCATTTTACTTTTATTAAGCAGGATGTGACCAATTTTATCCATGTTCCTGGAAAAGTAGACGCGATTTTGCATTTCGCCAGCCCCGCCAGTCCCGTTGACTATGCCAAATACCCGATTCCGACCTTGAAAGTCGGCGCGCTTGGAACGCACAAGGCTCTGGGCCTGGCCAAGGAAAAAGGCGCGATTTTCATGCTCGCCTCGACATCCGAGGTTTACGGAGACCCAGATGTCAGTCCGCAGCCGGAAAGCTATTGGGGGCGAGTCAATCCTATCGGCCCTCGTGGAGTTTATGACGAGGCCAAGCGTTTTGCCGAGGCGATGACGATGGCCTATCACCGCTATCACGGCCTTGAGGTTCGCATTGTCAGAATCTTTAATACTTTTGGCGAGAGAATGCGCACCGAAGACGGCCGCGCGGTCCCTAATTTCACTATGCAGTCTCTAAAGGGAAAGCCGATCACGATCTATGGAGACGGCTCTCAAACCCGCAGTTTGTGTTACGTTTCGGATTTGGTCGATGGTTTGGTCCGGCTTCTTAAGTCTAAGATTAACTCCCCGGTCAATATCGGCAATCCCCATGAGATGACCATCAAAGAAATTGCTGAAACAATTAAAAGGTTGACGGGGTCTAGGTCTAAAATTGTGTATAAGCCTCTTCCCATTGATGATCCAAAACAAAGGCGCCCTGATATTACGTTGGCCCAAAAGAAATTAGGCTGGAATCCCCAGGTTTCCGCTGAAGACGGCCTCAGGCGCACAATCGCCTATTTTAAAACCCAGCTTTAAGTCTTTGCAATCGAAATTTTATTTTTCTTGAACCCAAAAATGGAAAAGGTTTCGAAATTCGTTATAATTTAATGAATTGGAAGGGTGCGTGAGTGGTTTAAACGGCTCGCCTGGAAAGCGTGTAGGGTCTAACAGCCCTCAGGGGTTCGAATCCCCTCCCTTCCGCGGGATTTTTGGCGGAATTATTTGAGAGAGGATTCGAAGCCGACGGGAAAAAGCCAACGATTTGGCTTTTTGTCCGCGGCGGGCCGCGAAGGAGCGCAAGGCAAAGCCGAGCGCGGGCGAGCGGGAATCCCCTCCCTTCCGCCGGTTTTAATGCCTTCCTCATCTAATATTCGACGCGAAAGTCTTTGGACTGCGGCTGTTCTATTAATTTCGTCAATTATTATTTTAGGAAGCGCGCCGGCTCAATATCTAGGTCGTCAGCAAGATGACTTGATGTATGCCTTAGCCGCCCAATCCTTGGCCTACGGACAAGGGTTTCGTCTTATCACCAGTCCCGGGCTTCCTTGGATGAATGTGGTGAGCCCCGGACTTCCAATATTTCTTTTTCCCATCGCTTATTTTTTCCCCGGACATTTCGGGCTTTTTGAACTCTTCTGCGCCTTTATTCTCTCCCTGTGCCCATGGGTTTTTTTGCTATGGCTTAAAAAAAGGGAGGTGTCATTTCCCTCGGATATCCTTTTGGTTTTAATTTTTTCCAGCAGCCCAATTATTCTTTCTCAATCGGGAACCGTGATGTCGGAAAGCCTCTTTGTTTTGATGACGCTGCTCTTTTTAATTTCCATGGAGAGCGCTTCGTCTCCGGTCCGAACCTGGGCGGGAGGCTTAAGTTTAATGGCGATCATCCAAACCCGCTTGGCCGGGGTTTTCCTTTTCCCAGCCGCTTTCTCGCGTTGTCTTCGGGAGCGCAAGGGCAAGGAGTTTTTGGGGATTTTAACCGTGTCTTTATTTCCGTTGGCAGTTTGGATGTATTATTCGCTGCGCTTTTCCGGACAAATTCAAAAAGTCAAAGAGGGACTTGATTTTTACGGCGTGGGCCTCTCTTCTGTTTTCACTGTCTTTTTGAAAAACGCGGCTTATTATTCGATGAGCCTGGGATTTTCTTTCTTGCCGCGCTGGACCCCTCCAGTGGCGGGGGAAATCGTGGGCGCGGTTTTATTTTTCGCCGCTTTGTGGGGATTGCGGCTCTGGATCAAAAAAGATTTCTTTGATCCGGCGGCCTGGGCCTTGATTTCAACCTTGGTCTTGCATTTGTTTTGGCCCTGGCATTACGATCGCTATTTGATGATGCCGCTTCCGCTGATCTTGCTGGCATTTTACGATGGAATCAAGCGCTCATCTGTTTTGGTTTTGGCGGCGCTTTTGTTTGCCCAGATGGCTTTTTATCTTCCGCAGTTTTTGTCTTTTTCTGGAGGCTATCAAGACATCGAGCTTAAAGAAAGTTACGCTTGGCTGCGCGCCCATACAAACCCCCAGGATATTTTGTCGAGCGCAATGTATGTCAGAGACGGGTTTTATTCAGCTCGTCCGAGCCTTCCCTTGGCTCTCAAGCCCTCCGCGAAATCTTTGAATCGGTTTTTTAAGAATTACCAAGTCCGCTACGTTTTGTGGGAGGAAAATTTAGACTTGGGCCTCAGCGTTCCGGAGCAGTCGCCCATTAATTCCACGCTTGAGAAAATCGATCAAGAGTTGCACAATTCCAGATTTTTTAAACTTGTTTATGAAAATAGAAGAGAAAATTCAGCTATTTATCAAGTCCGATAATTTTTTTTGGGCGCTTTTATTGCTCTTGTCTTTTGCCGCTTTTCTCCCGTCTTTAGGCTCTAGGGATTTCTTTTACGATGATCAGCCTCTCGTGGGACACAATCCCATCCTCGAAGCGGGATGGAATTCTTTCCCGAATCTTTTTTCGACCGGATACTGGGAGTCGGTGAAAGGGAGCCAGGCTTCCGTTTCCGAATACAGACCCCTCTTGATGGCTTCTTTCTTTACGGAAGAACGCGCGTTCGGGAAGAATTTATTCGAAATGCACGCCTTAAACCTTGGTTTAAACTTTTTGGCGGGCGGGCTTCTTTTTATTTTGCTTAAGCGCCGATACGGCTCTTTAGCGGCGAAAGCAGGCTCTCTTTTGTTTGTCGTCATGACGGTGCACCTGGAAAGCGTTTTTTTGCTGGTGGGCCGCTCCGAACTTTTATCGGCGGTTTTTGTTTTTTATTCCTGGATTTGTTTGGATTCCCTCGCTCAAAAAACGCGTCCTTTCTTGGGGGTTTTATTTTACGCAATGGCGCTTTTAACCAAAGAGTCTTCCATTATGTTTTTACCGGTTCTTTTTTGGGATGACTGGGTATCGTTAAAAGAGCTTTCCAATTTCAGGGCTCGGAAGAGGATTTATGTTTTGATGATATTTTTGAGCTTAGCCTATTTGGGGCTGAGGATTCTGATTCTCGAACGCCCGTTCCACGGTGGGAATCCCTATTTTACAAGCGGCCCCCTGGTTAAATTCCTAACCATGAGCCTTTTCTTTTGGCACCACTACTTTTGGCCCAGCGTTTCCGCCGTCGGAATTTGTTCTGATTTTACCCGGCCTTTGATTTCCGACGCCGCTGAGACCTCGGGGTTGGCCTTGAGCGCATGTCTGTCGCTCATTTTTTTAGTTGGAACTTCGTTTTATTTTTTATTTTCTCGGCGTTCGCGCTGGGCTTTTTGGGTTCTTTTTCCCTTTTGGTTTTTGCTTCCGACCAGCCATTTAATTATCGCTTTGGACACCATTGGCGCTCAGAGATTTCTCTATCTTCCTTCCGCCGCCCTCGCTGCGGGATTTGGCTTTTGCGTCGCTTACTTGTCTGATAAAGCCTGGGTTCGACTTCTAGCGATAGCCCTCATTTTATGGCAGGCCTCGCAATCGTTTTCTCAAAGTTTTAATTGGACCACTCCCATCGGTTTTTATTCCGCTGCGGCGCGATGCAACCCGGTTTCCGCCGCGGCTCAATATTCGCTGGGGGTTCGTTTCTTTGAAAAGGGCTTGGACGCGGAAGGCTTAATTCATATGAAGCGCGCCGTTGAGCTGAATCCCAGATATGGAGATATCTGGTATGATTTGGCGCGGCTTAATTTCGATAAAAAAGATTTTTCTCGCGCTCGCTTTTTCTTAAATAAGGCTTTGAGCCTTAACCCCAAAGATTCCGATGCCCATATTCTCTTGGGAGAAATAGATGGCTTGGAAGGCCGTCAAAAACAAGCGGGGCTGGAGTTTAAGAAAGCTGTTTTTATCAATTCTGAAAATCCCTTGGCTCAATATCATTGGGGGTTATGGCTTTTAAAGTCGGGAAAGCTTAAACAGGCAAAACCCTATCTTGAGCGCTTCATCCAAATGGATCCACAAAACCCGGCGGCTTCTTCTCTTGTGAAATGGCTAGCGCAGTTTAAAGGGCGATAGCCTCTTTTTAGTAAAATAGCTCGTGCGAAAGAACGGAGTTTTGATTGTTTTTGAAGGGCCTGACAAATCCGGTAAATCAACGCAGGCCAAGCTTTTAGCTCGCGAACTCGATAAACGCGGTTTGCCGGTTCTTCACACTCGCGAGCCGGGAGGAACTCCGTTTGCGGAAGATATCCGACATATTCTTCTTGATACTTCCTATCAATTATCGCCTTTAAGCGAACTTTTTCTCTATGAGGCGGCGCGCGCCCAGCATACGCAAGAGACCCTTTTACCCGCTCTTAAATCCGGAAAGATCGTCATTTCCGAGCGATATGTGTTGGCGAGCCTGGCTTATCAAGGCTATGGGCGGGGGATTCCTCTTAAGCGCGTCAGAGACCTTAACGCAGTGGCATCCGGAAGTCTCAAACCCCATTTGACGATTCTCATTGATGTCCCGGTCCATTCTTTTTCCAAAAGGATGAAAGGCTCGCCCGATCGCTTGGAAAAAGAAGGCGTTGATTTTCGCCAGCGCGTGCGCCGGGGGTATCTTGAGCTCTCCCAAAAGGAGAGAAATATTTTTCTCGTGGATGGTCGTGGCCGGATTGAGGATATCCACGCCAAAATTGTTTCCAAAATCGAGAAATTGCTTGAGTCTTTTGGGCGCAAAACATGAATTTTAGCGAGATTAAAGGGCAGGATAAGGCCGTTAGGAACCTCCGCGCGATTTTAGCGTCGGGGAAAATTCCGTCGGTGTTTCTCTTGAGCGGTCCCGATGGAGTCGGAAAGAAATTAGCCGCTAAGATTTTTATTCAGGCCGTTTTGTGTTCTGCGCCAGATAAAAATCAATCTCCCTGCGAGCTTTGTCCTTCTTGCCTGGCCGTCCAACAGGGAATCCATCCAGATTTTAAGGTGGTCGACTTGGCTTATCAGGCCAACTTGAGAGAGGAAGAATTGTCAAAACAGCGAACTCTTCGCGTCGACACCATCCGTCATTTGCGCTCAGAAATGTCGATGGAGCCGATGATGGGCGGTTGGAAGGCGGCATTAATTGTCGATGCGGAAAATTTGGAGATTGAATCTTCAAATGCGCTTCTTAAAATTCTTGAAGAACCTCCCAGAAAAACATTTTGGATTTTACTGAGCTCTCAAGACCAGGCGCTGCCGAAAACTATTTTGTCGCGGGCTCTTAAAATCCCGTTTGCGCCTATTGCCCCGAAATTGGTCGCCCAGATTCTGGCTCAAATGGGGATTGAGTCTAGTTCCGCGCTTAAACTATGTGCCGGATCCGTTGGGAAAGCTCTGGAATTTTCAAAAAGGGAAAATTGGCCGGGGATTTTAACCAAGAGCCCCTTATCTGCCGTTCAAGCCTGTGAGGCTTTGCCGCGGGATTTGCCCTCTTGCCGTCGGGAAGCGGATCTTATTTTTTTCTCGCTATCGGAAAATTTAAGATGGTTTTATCATCAGGGAAAAATTTCATTTGAGCGCTTTGAAAAAGCGGCGAGAGATATCTCTTGGCTTAGAGCCGCTGTGCGCTCAAACGCCGATCCGCGAGCTTCGGTTTTGCTAGCTTGCCTTAAAGCCCAGGAAGCGGGTTTAAAAAACTAAATTTATGAAGAAAATTTATATCACGACTCCCATTTACTATATCAATGCCGCTCCTCATATCGGACATGCCTACACGACGGTCGCCGCCGATGTCTTGGCGCGGTTTTACCGCAGTCAAAACCGGGAAATTCATTTTTTGACCGGGACTGACGAGCATGGTCTTAAAATAGAAGAGGCCGCGCGTGCCTTGGGGATGGAACCACAAGATTACGCCAATCAAATATCCGAGAAATTTCGCGAGCTCTGGAAACACATCGATATCCGCTACGATGATTTTATTCGGACAACCGAAGAACGCCATATTCGTTGTGTTACGGACGTTTTCTCGCGCCTTTTGAAATCGGGAGATATTTACAAAGGGTTTTACGAAGGGTATTACTGTCTGTCTTGCGAGACCTACTGGACCGAGAAAGAAATTCTTCCCAGTGAAAAAAAACTGAAACTTTGCCCCAATGCCGAATGCAGAAAGCCTTTGGAGCGGGTTAAAGAGGAAAGCTATTTTTTTAAGCTCTCAAAATATCAGGAGGCGTTGCTCAATCATTATCAGTCAAACCCGGAGTTTCTTTCTCCGGCCCACCGCGCTTCTGAAATCGTCAATTTCGTCAAATCCGGCCTTCAGGACATCTCGGTTTCTCGCGCCAAGGTGAAGTGGGGAATTCCCGTTCCCGGAGATCCGGACCAGACGGTCTATGTTTGGTTTGACGCACTTCTTAATTACGTGTCGGCGGTCTTGGAATCTGAAAACTCAAATCCTTCGGACAAATTCTGGCCGGCGGATACGCATATCGTTGGGAAGGAAATATACCGCTTTCACGCGGTCATTTGGCCGGCGATGCTTTTGGCTTTGGGATTTCCTCTCCCAAAAAAAATTTTCGCTCATGGATGGTGGACGGTCGAGGGTCAAAAAATGTCCAAATCAAAGGGCAATTTCGTCGATCCCTACGAGGTGACTCGGGAATTTGGCGTGGACGCTTTCCGATACTTTTTGTTGCGCGAAATGCCTTTTGGACAAGACGGAGACTTTTCAGTTGAAGCTTTGAGGCGCCGGTATAATTCGGATTTAGCCAACGATTTGGGAAATCTTATTTCCCGCGTCGTTGAGATGACCGATAGGTTTTTGGGCGGAAAACTCCCGACTCAGAGCGATCCCGAGAAGCATGAGTATCCCCGGCGCTGGGCCGAGAAAACATCAGCCATTCAATCGGCGATGGAGAATCTCAATTTTTCGGAAGCTCTTTCCATTATTTGGTCGGTTATTTCCAGTCTAAATCAATACGTCAATGAACAAGCGCCGTGGAAACTTCAAAAGACCAGCCCCGAAAAAGTCGAGCCGGTTCTCTTTAATCTGGTTTGGTCCATTCGAATCGTGATGGGATGGCTTGAGCCGTTTATGCCGCAGACGGCGGCCAAGGTCCAGGCTCAATTAGGGATAAGACAATTGCCAAGGCCAGTGACCGCAGAAGAAGTCTTGGCCGGAAAATCGACCGCAAGTCACGAGATTTTAAAGGCCCCGCCTCTTTTCCCAAGAAAGACCAAGTCTTAAATTGACGGCGGAGCGATTTTAAATAGCCGGCGCAGTCCTTCAATGACGAGTCCGACCGGCCCCAGCAAAACATAGATAAAAAATAAAAGGAATATGGCGTTTTGCGGGTAGAGGAAAATCGCAAAGCCGATCAACACCAGCGTCACTAAAATTTTGGGCGAGCGAGGTCTTAAAGGAGATATGTTTTTAAAGGTCGGATAGGGGATTGTTGATATCATCAGAAAGGCTAGGATAAACACAATCAATGGCGCCAGCGGGTATAAAAGCGGTATTTGATCCATCAAAAATTTCCATGTACGCGCCGGGCGGCCCTCTTCGACAATCTGGTAAAGAAGAACAAACGAAGCCAAAAACCCCGCGCCCGCGGGTATCGGAAGCCCGGTAAAATGATTTTTGGGCGGCGCGGAACCTTGGGCGGAAATATTAAAACGGGCCAGCCTTAAAGCTCCGCAAAGGGCATACAAAAAAGCCAGCGGGTATCCCCAAGAGCCGTAATCCTTGAGAATAAAGCCATACATCATGATGGCCGGCGCGATGCCAAAGGTGAGAAAGTCAGAGAGAGAATCAAACTCAATGCCGAACACCGATTCTCCGTGAAACAGGCGGGCGACCCGGCCATCGAGGGAATCGAAAATCATTCCGGCTAATATCGCGGTCGCGGCGGTCGGAAAATCGCGCTCATGAATGGATAAAAGAGCATAAAAGCCGCAGGCCATGTTTCCGACGGTAAAAAGAGACGGCGCTAAAACGCGCCCCCCGCGTTTAAGACCTAATTTATCCATTCGGCAATCGGAGTCAGGCTGGCGAAGACCTTGTCTCCGGGCTTAACAATGGCGCGGGCGCTTGAGGGCAGATGAACGGCCACTTGCGAGCCAAAAGAAAT
The DNA here is from genome assembly GCA_021810245.1 of bacterium. Taxonomy (GTDB): domain Bacteria; phylum Elusimicrobiota; class Elusimicrobia; order UBA1565; family UBA9628; genus JAKAQV01. The sequence continues at coordinate 93 of JAJZJF010000027.1, read as the reverse complement.
CAGGCCGTAGCGTTCTCCGGTTTTAAGAAGGTCTCCTTCCTTGGCCCACCAGGTAATTCTTCGCGCTAATAATCCCGCGATTTGATCGACGGT
>JAJZJF010000130.1 GCA_021810245.1 bacterium | reverse complement strand
GCCCGCGCCCCCGACATGTCTTGGGCCGCCCACGCCGATTGAATTTTTATGAAAGCGCCTTTGGCATGGTTTAGAAATCCCTCCTCAAAAAACCGCGGGTCCCGCGATTGAATATCGGCCAATTTTGAGAGGTAGGTCTTTTCCCGTGATTTCACGATTCCAGTCTGAATGGTTGAAGAAATTCTGCGATCTCTAAGGGCCGAGCCTCCTTGGGAGGAACCGATATAAATGGCAAAAAGAATCAAAATGTCTATTGGAATTGCGACAATGGGCTCATTGAGATTAAAGATAATCAATAAATTGATCAGTCCGCCCAAAGCCTGGGAAGAGCCGCCATATCCGGAACCGCCAAAACTGGAGCTTCCCGAATACCCATAACCTTCCCCTCCCCCGGCTCGAGCGCGGGCTTTATGAACAGACGCTAAAATAAAAATGAGGGGGAAAAGCAGAACTCCGCTCATTAGACGCGCACGGCATTTTCTCTGTTTGGGCGCCATATCACTCTTTAAGCCAAGCAACGCTGCCGTCTTCAATGCGGTACAAAAGAGGAGCGACAATGATCTTGGGATACAAAAGGCGAAGGCGGCGGGTCTCGGCTCGGATAAAGTCTCCCTCGGGGCCAATTTCGTGCTGAGGAGCCAAGGAATCAAAATGAGATTCCGCGTCTTTTCGCGTCCAGCCAACGTCGATAAGCCCGGAAATAAAAATCTCCCGCCGATTGAGGAGCCCGGACATCCCGCATTGGGTGTGCCCCATCAAGGCAATCGCGCGCACGCCTCCGACTGCAATCGCGTAAGAGACGCGAAATTCGCTGAGTCTTAAATTCGCGCCGCCGGTGCGCAGAATAAAGGCGAAATTATCGGGAATTCTCAATTGTTTACGGCTATCCATGCACATTCCTATGAGAAGTTCCGGTTTATCGGATCGCGGCGGCAACGGCGCGCCTAAATTGTGGTAGCGCAATAGGGCGCCAATCGGAGTCTTTCTCCAAATTTCAGGAATGTCCTCTTCCGAATGGATATCAATAAAATTTTTCACCGCGCTAAAATTATATAATTAAGGTGCGACATTCAAGGAGGAAACATGGAAAATCAAGAACCAAAATCTGGTGATTGCGGGTGCGGAAAAGGCGGATGCGGCAAAAAGCATTGCTGCGGATGCAAGGGTATCGCGGCTCTTCTCATTCTCTTATTGGGCGGAGTCATCGGATATCTGATGGCGGGGAATTGCCATAAGTCTCACTGTAATTATGCGATGGCGGCGCCATGCCCGTTTCATGACATGGGCGTGACGGGCCAAAACATGGGGATGATGAACCAAAATCCTCATCATATCAAAGGCAAATAAAATAAGCGCTTAATAGCGACGCCGGGCTTGTTTTTAAGCCCGGCGATTTTTTTAACTTCAATGATCACTCTCAAAGACATCCATAAATCCTTTGGTCAGCAGACCCTCCTAGAAGGGGCGTCTTTACAAATCAACCACGGAGATCGCTTTGTATTGGTCGGCCCCAACGGCGCCGGAAAATCCACCCTATTTAAAATGCTCTTGGGGCAAGAAGAGCCGGATCTTGGGCAGATAAGCCTCAAAAAAGGAGCGGTTGTGGGATATCTTCCACAGGAAAACGCTCCGGTTTCTGAGGAGGAAATTTTAAATTATGCGCTATCGGACTGGAAAGACGCGGACGCCAGGCTCGCCTCCAAAGCCAAGGCGCTTTTGATGGGCCTCGGATTTAAACTTTCCGATTTTAATCGAAAAATGAGCGCCCTCAGCGGGGGTTGGGCAATGCGGGTCGCTTTAGCCAAACTCCTTCTCCTGGAGCCGGATCTCCTCCTTTTAGATGAGCCCACCAATCATCTCGATATCGATTCTCTGTTTTGGTTTCAGAAATATTTACAGTCTTATCCGGGAGCCGTTTTTCTGATTTCGCACGACCGGGCCTTTATCAACGCCGTTTGCCGAGCGATTGTCAGCCTTCAAGATAAAACTCTCAAGATTTATCACGGCGACTATGAACATTTTATCTCCGAAAGAAAGGCGGAGCGCGAACGCTTGGAGTCGGCGTTTAAGCGGCAGCAAGAAGAAATCGCGAAAATGCAGGAGTTTATCGACCGAAATCGGGCCCGGGCGTCTACCGCCAGCCGCGCTCAAAGCATGATTAAAAGGCTTGAGAAACTCGAGCTCGTCGAACTCGCGACCGAATCAAAGGCAATGAGGATACGTTTCCCACAGCCTTCTCGCGTCGGCTTAAAAGTCCTGTCTCTTAAAAACGTTTATAAATCGTACGGGGAAACAGTTGTTTACCGCGATCTTCATTTTAATTTAGAGCGTGGCTGGAAAATGGCTTTTGTCGGGCATAACGGGGCCGGGAAATCGACTCTTCTCAAAGTTTTGGCTGGGGTGATCCCGTTTGATTCAGGACAAAGAATCGTCGGGCCGGATGTCAAGGTGGGATATTTCTCCCAGCATAGGGAGGGGCAGCTTGATTTTGATAAAACGATTTTTGAAGAGGCTCTGGGCGTTAATCGCGCAAATTCCGAGCAACTCGTGCGCTCGATCCTGGGCTCCTTTCTTTTTCCGGGAGATATGATTCATAAAAAGGTCTCGGTTTTAAGCGGAGGGGAAAAAAGCCGATTGTCCCTGGTCAAACTTTTGCTCAATCCCCCCAATGTGCTTTTAATGGATGAGCCGACGACCCATTTGGATATGGCTTCCGTTGATGGGTTGATCGAAGCCCTCAAGGGCTTTGAGGGGACGATTTGTTTTATCAGCCACGATCTTTATTTCTTGAACGCCTTGGCTGATCACGTCGTGCACATAGATGGAGGAAAGATCACGGTTTATCCCGGAGATTATGACTATTTTAAGCGGAGACAAGCTCAGTGGCACGAGGAAAACCCGCAAGCCGTCGAAGTTCCGGCGGTCGAGAAAATCGTTAAGCCAATCACTCAAGACCCAAAAAAAATCGCGCGTCGCGCCGCAAAATTAGAAGAAGAATTATCCGTTCTCCACCAGAAACTAGAAGAACTGGCAGCCCAATTATCCGACCCCGAGCTTTACGCGGATTATTCCCGGGTTCAGTCTATCGGTTCCGAGATGGAAAAAATTCAGGAAATGATCCAGGCTAAGGAAAAAGAACTTCTAAATCAGCCTTAACTCAAACCCCCAAAAGTCGCGAATTTTTCATTGATATAAAGAAGGGCCAATCCATTGACAAAGTTACAAGGGAACGTTATATATAGAAGGTGAAATCAGTTTTCGCTATTTGGGCGATAGTTCTTTTTTGCGCTCCGTTAATTTCGGCGCAGGATTGTCCCTCGAAAATGTCGGGAATTAACTCCAGAAATTTGGTCGAGCATTGTCTCAAGACTAGAGAAGATCTCAAACAATGGGAAAATTGGCTAGTCGATCAAAAAGTCTCTTACGGCGCGCCTGTTTTTAGAGTCTCTCGCCGCTCAAACAAGGACGTCGTAATAGCTGTCTTGCCGCGCGCGCTCGGTATTGCCAACCAAGATTTTATAGTTGAAGCCAAAGCCTTAAAATCAATAGGGGTCCCTTTACTCCCAAAAACCCAAGCCCCCAATTCATCCGCTCTGGAAAAGACGTTGAAAGACTGGCAATTTCTCCGTTTAATGGCCCAAGCCGAACAACATCGCCTTTCTACAACTCATTCCGATGAAAATTCAAAAAAAGAAAGAGCTGCGTTTCGTCGTCTTGTCCGAGTCAATCGCTTTTTGGAAGCGATTGATGCAGTCCAAAAAAAATTATCCGCTGGCAATACCGCTTTGACCCGCTCTTTACAAAAGCGCCATATTGGCTCAAATAT
>JAJZJF010000026.1 GCA_021810245.1 bacterium | reverse complement strand
CATGAGTGTTTTCAAAATTGTCCTCTAGACTTCTTGAAGGCGCGGCATTTCGTCCCATGTCCGGCCGTCAAGGTTTCGGCCCGCGGCGCCTTTGCCGACCCGCTCGCCCTGTTCGTTGTGCGCGCCCTACAGCTCTAAACTCTTCCAATTATCATTGCTGTCTGAAAATTCCTTGCCAGACTTATTGAAATAAATCCACCGCCCCGCATAATTCCTTTTATCGGTATTTGTAACAATACCACCGAATAATTTTTCTCCATGTTTATTCTGCCCTCGGATATATTCATAAAGTCCATGGGCTTTGGGGCCAGCTACTTTTCTGGTAAAACCTATTTTCGTATCAAAGAGACCAATTCGCCCATCCTTCAATTTGACGATATAATCCACGTAGAAGGGTTTGTGTTCCCCATTCTCCTCATACGGCACGGCAAAATATTTTGAATCCTTATCACCATTCTTAAACCACCAGGAGATTTTATTCTGGCCTTCCAAGTATTTAATAAATGCGGTCTCTAAATTTGAACATCCATTCTTATAAAACGGCTGCATGATCGACTTGTCTCTATTTTCGACAGAATATTTGGAGCTGAAGTTTATCGTCTCCGGTATGTTCCAGTCCTTATCGTCTTTGAGCTCTCTTTCGCATTGTATGACGGATTCCTCGTATTTACTCTTCGCAAGATCAATCGCGCGGATGAAGTGCTCCCTGTTTGTATCATCTAGAACGATCTGGACAATATCCTCTTGGACGGTTTCATAGCTCATTTCGAGTGCGCGAGTGAAAAAGCTATAGATTGCCTCTTTAATTCTGCCGATTGACCTGTCTTCGGGGTGATATGGAGACAAGTTTTTTCTAATAAAATAATCAAAATACTTTTGTAAATCAAAGCTGCCCATTCCTGCCTTTTGATCTCCCTGAATGGTTGTTCCCAAAAGGGAATCAGCGCTATCGGCTTTATAGTCCGAGATATACTGGACGCTCACGCCTTTTGATTTCTTTTGAATTTTATCGGCAAGCTTGTACGTCGCGGCTTGTTCTAGGAAAACTTTAATAAATAGTGGAGACAGCCTTGTTCTTTCCCGATGCCTTTTGGGGTAAGTGGATAGTAGGTTTATGGCCGAATAGTCTTCCCGGCGTTTCGAGACGTGGATGGTGATATAATCCCTCGCGATATCTTCCTGAATTTCGATGTCATCGAGATTCGTGAATATATAGCCCATATTTAAGATGTCTTCGGTACGGTAATGCCCATGATTAGGGTCGGGCATCCGCATGATTCGGCCAATGGTTTGAATTGAAAAAATAATGCTGTGCCAATCCCGGAACAGAACTAAAATTTGAGCCCTCGGGCAGTCCCAACCCAATGCAAGGGCTTGTTTGAAAATCAAGACTTCCGCTTCGTTGTCTAGTCGCGAAATGTTCTCTAGATTTTCATGGTGACCAGAGAGATGGATTGCCAGCTTTCCATTTTCGGTAGTAATTTTATGTTTGTCTTTTAGGATTGCAATAACCTTGTTCCGGATGACATCCTCAAGAGCAGTCTTTCTATCTGGGAGTTGAATAAGGACAAGTGGGTTTATGGTTATCTTTTCTCGCCCATAGGCTTCCTGCAAGGCTCTTCTCTGTTTAAGGGCCATGCTCAAAACCATTTCCTCAGACTGCCTGCTTAGCTGGCTTTGAATCTTGGCGTCCTTTAGGGCATTATTAAGGCCGGGGTTTAATATGATCGCTTTCTTTATGATCCCTTCTTCCTTCACATCCTCGATTTGGACTGATACTATTTCATCTGGCGTCTCCATTATCGGGGTAGCCGACATTTCTATGGTCAGTTTTGGCCCAATATCGCGGATGAGGTTTTGTGATATTTCACTCGTAGCGTGATGGTGACTCTCATCGATTATGAGGATAATTGTTCGGCCCTCGTCTTTTGTTTGGCGCACAACGTTTGAGAGATTGTTGTCCTGTTCATTGTCGCGGATATAAAGGGCGTCAGATTTATTAATGCTTTCCCAGTTGAAAAAAAGAATTTCGTTTTGATCGATCTGCTTGTTATCCAACTCCTCAAAGAAAGAACACTTAAGGGCACGGCTAGTTTCATAGTATTGCTCTAGTTTTTCTTTGCTCTGATCATGAAGGTGGCGAGGGGCTGTCCAGATAAATGAGAGGGTGTCTTTAAGCCCGGCTTCTTCGGAAAGGATTTTGATAAATTCAGCCATCATAATGGTTTTGCCGGAGCCTGTCGGAGCTTTGAAGACCAGACGTTTGTTGCCGGGGTATCCTAATAGCTTTTTGGCTTTATCTCGCAGCTCGTTGATGGCTATTTTCTGATATTTATAGAGCTTCATCCTCTGAATATCCTCCGATAAACTCTTAGAATCGCTTCAGGAATTGGGGAGAGCGTTACCTTTTGTTCTAAATCTTCAAACTCTTCCTCGAACGAATCATCCCCCAAAGAAAATACATATACGCTGAATCGACCCTTAATCCCTCGGATGGCATCCTTAAAATCCTGAATGGCCATCTGGTCAAAAACGATGCCCATATAATGGTCGGCATTCTTAAATATTTTAAAGCCCTTCTTATTGTTGGCGACTTGTTCAAAAGCGTCTTCTTTAAGGCAAAGCATTTCCGTGGCTGCTAAGGTCAGCCTCTTTTTGTTCTTGTCGGTGGGCTCAGCATCAACAAAGTCTGTGCGGAAATACTTTAAGTTACCGCCAAGGCCATTGACTTTTTCGCCTTTGGAATCCTTGTAACCAATGCTAATGTTCTTTATGCGAGGATAACAGACGTTCTCCGCAATTTGGTTTTCATTATTTGTGCATAGTATAAACCGACGAGTACCATTGTCATTCTTATTCAAGTTTAAAACAGCGTGTCCTGTGGTTCCAGAACCGGCAAAGAAATCTAAAATCAAAGCATTGTCTTTATTGTGCATCACGGCTTTAATGCAATCCTCGACAGCATACAAGGACTTAGGAAAAGGGAACGTTGTTTTAATGATGCTGTTTAATAGTTGCGTGCCATAAACATTCGCATTGTACCGACCATCATCCCAAACAGTTTTCCAGCGATAATTTGTTTTTGCTCGAACAATGACAAGCTCATCCTTAAGTCGTCGGCATAATATTTCTTTTTTTATTCCCTCTATGCTGTTTCGAGAGAACCGCCACTTCCTCTCTATACCATTCCTATCTATAGGATAGACTTCTACAACCCCATCTTTTCTCAGTATATTTGCTTTCCCCGGATGAAATTTGTCCGGACAAACATCACCGAAACTCAAAACTTCACCATCTTTCACATAGATAGGATAAAAACACGTTTTTGCAGCTTTGCGCTTGGAGCTTTCTTTGCCCCAATCTCGCAAAGGCGTGGGATCGATATCATTCCTTTCTACTGTCGATATATATGTCCCACCGGCTGGATAAACAAAATAGGCATATTCATGACAATACGAAAAGTTCTTTCCTTGTATTCCACCAGGGTTATGAATAATTGTTACACAAACTATTTCTCTATCAAAAAATATTTCCTGAAGAAGAAGGCCAAGACTAGAATGTTCATTCTCATCAATTGTACAGATAAATACACCGGAGGGACGAAGTAGGGTTTTTGCTAGCTTTATTCGCTTTTCCATGAACGACAACCATTTGCTGTGCCGATAACTGTCGTTCTCGTCTACATAGTCGTTGTTATATTTCCAGTCCCTTGCGCCGGTATTATATGGTGGGTCGATATAAATCACATCGATCTTGCCCTTGTGGGTATAATTTAATACCGAGAGAGCGTGATAATTATCGCCTTCTATCAAAATATTCGTGGTCTTGGAGTCGCCCGAGATTTCTCTCTCTGTGACATCAATCAAGACGGGCAGTTCCGATTTACAGCGTTCCGCGACATCCTCGGGTTTATCCTCCCATACGAGGCCGAATTTCTTTCGCTTCTTTAAGCGTTTGATTTCCGCGATCAATTGTTCTTTAGACCAATCACTTAGGGAGTTCTTCACGATTTGCGTGCCCCGTGGAGAAGTTTATCAATATGGTAGCTCTGAATCTTATTCGGCTTTGTCTTGCCATTGAGCCAGCGGTTTACTGTAGAGAAGGAGATGTCCAGTTTGGCGGCCAAGGCTTGTTGGGAAATCTTATTTTCCAGGCGGTAGGCTTCCAATCGCTTAATGATGTCCATTGTGTCCTCGCATTTTATAGCATTTTATTCCCAAGCAATTCCTGAATCTTCACTAGTGTTGACTCAGCGGTATTAGTAGGAGTACCGGAAGGCTTGAGGCTTCCAACAACCTGTGACAATCTTTCCGGGCTGAGGGTCCCGTAAGCTGATAACGTTGTGGCGACGTAATCATGCCCCAGGTTTTTACTTCCGCCTACCCGCGAGTGATTAACAATTTTGTAGAATCAGAAAGTCTAAGCGGGAGCATTCCATTTTGGCGTGAAGAGGAGGTCAAATGAGCGAGAAACCAGTCAAGCAAGAGTACTTTTACTTTGTGGATGACAAGAAATATGAGACCGATCAGGCCGTGCTCACCGGGGCGCAAATCAAGGCGCAAATTCCGAACCTGGATCGCACGTATTCTCTCGTACTTGAGGGCACCGGCAAGGAACCAGACCAGATCATTGGCGACGATACGCCAGTCTCGCTTAAAAAGGATGAGGGACCAAAACGCTTCACCCTAGTGCCACCCGCGACATTCGGGGGTTGATGAATCCAGTCGAGCAACAATTCGAGTGTCTCAAAGTCCAGTTCGGCGTTGCCACGATTCAGGGCTTGCCGAGCGGGGCTCACTTGGTGACGATACCCGAACTTGCTCTGCCCGCTGGCTGGAACAGCACCTCAACGACTGTTAAGTTCCTAATCCCCGTTGGATACCCTCTGGCGAAGCCGGATTGCTTTTGGGTCGATCCCACTCTCCGACTCGCAACTGGCGCTACGCCTCAAAACACAGGCCCTAATCCGATCCCAGAGGTCCCGGGGCAGTGCCTCTGGTTCTCCTGGCACGTCGGGACATGGAGCCCAAGCCGCGACACTCTACTCACGTATGTTCGCGTGATTCAGAATCGGTTCAAGGAACCGCGATGAGCGAGCTTGTTTTTCCGCGCGATCGATTCGCGGCTCTAGCTTCACAAATGCTCTCCGAGAAGACGGAAAGCTGCGCGATCCTGCTAGGAACGGCGGTCCCCAAGGGGGGCGGGCATCGCGTGCTCATAAATGAGGTCATAACTCCGCCGGGCTCGGCATATGAATACAAGACGGAAATCTCGACTCAGCTGAAGGCCGAATATGTGGCAACCGTCGTGCGAGACGCCCGACAGAATGAGCGATCTGTCACCTTCGTCCACTCACACCCGGGCGACGAGCAACCGCATTTTTCACCGATTGACGATGGCGGCGAAGAATTGCTGGCTAAATTCGTTACAAGGCGCGTACCTACGCAGCCGCATTTCGCCCTGGTCCTTAACCGCGGGGGCTGCGCGGCGCGTTCGCTCGGGACACAAAATGCGGTGTCCGTCATCGTGGTTAATTCGCGTATCGAAGTTCTCTATCGCGCTACTGGTAGTGGAAACATCGAGGCGCATTTTGATCGACAGGTTCGCGCCTTTGGCGCTTCTGGGCAGGCATCTATTCACGGACTAACAATTGGGATCGTTGGGCTCGGCGGCACCGGTTCGGCGACAGCTCAGCAGTTGGCTTATCTCGGAGCGAATCGCTTCATTCTAATCGATCCCGATTCCGTTGAAGCGACGAATCTGAATCGATTGGTTGGCGCGACTCAGAGCGACATTGGCAAGGCGAAAGTCGACGTTGCAGCGCGCAATATTCGCTCGATAAGCCCGGAAGCTCATGTCGACGTGATGCGAGAAGATGTCTTAAAAACGGCCACAGCGAAACGGCTGATTGACGCCGACTTCATCTTTTGCTGCACCGATTCTCACGGAAGTCGCGCCGTGATAGGACAACTCGCCTATCAGTATTTCATTCCTTGCATTGACATGGGCGTGAGCATAGTCGCGAAAGACAGCGCTGTTACTCATATTACCGGACGAGTTCAGATGCTAGCCCCTGGGCTGGGCTGCCTCACATGCGCGAGCCTTCTCGATAGCGATGCGGTTCGACGCGATTTGATGACCGAGGAGCAACGCCGTGCTGATCCATACTTCCTCGGAAACGGAGCGCCGATGCCAGCCGTCGTTTCCCTCAATCTGACCATGTCCTCCTTGGCGGTCACGATGTTCTTGGGGGCCGTTACTGGTATACCGTCTGATGCGCGATTCCAAATCTACGACGGCGTCAGCGGAAAAATGCGGGTCATCAGCGAATCTCGCGATCTGCAATGCATCGTCTGCTCCGACTACGGCGCAGCTGGAAGGGGGAACGCTTGGCCGTTGCTTGGTAGGCCATGAGCGGCACAGAGCGCTCTCGCGTCATTTGGAAAGGAAAAGATCGATGGGCCACGACGGAATTTTCCCGACGAGGACTTTCCGTCGAAAACGCCAGCTCCAAAGCCTTCGACGACATGGCAACTGTTCGAGCGCTCGCCATCCACCAGGAAGATGGCGATCCCAAATTAACGGAACAACTTCTGCGCTCAGAAGGAGCTGACCTCTTGAACCATGGCGTTTCAATTTTTGGGATCGCCAACAATGATTTGGCGGCAGGAGCACTACGACAAGCCGCCGTTAGCGCTGGTTTCGCTGATAGTGTGTATATCAGAACAGACCCACCTGACCATGAGATCGCGGAGAAGATCGCCCGGTTGCAACCGGGACCGCCCGCCAATCGCTCTCTGGAGATCATTGGCCCGGCTTCTACTACGCTGAGCGACACGATGAAGCTATTTTTCCAGCGCTCCTTCTTTGATTGCAGTTCAATCTCCGTTGAGCCGCTGAGTGAAGGAAGGTCGGCGTCTGTGTTTTCCATTCATGCTCGTTTCAAGGATTCCGTCGTTGGTCCACGGCCTCTTCCGTTTTTCGCGAAAATAGATTCAAGAGACAAGATCGAGAGTGAAAAATTCAACTACCAGTATTACGCTGAGCACTTCATTCCTTTTGATCTTCGGCCCAATCTTGATCCAAGGCGGTGTCTATCCGGGAAGGATGCCGGAATCCTAGTTGGAAACTTTGTCGAAAAGTCTGAATCGCTGATGGCGGCCGCGCGCCGAGGGCACGCACAGACTGCCTTGTTCTCGTTGTTCGACAATACGCTTCGCGGGTGGCGACACCAAGCGCAGATCCGGCAGGATATAGTGGCCGCCTTGAGCGGCGTTTTTTCGCCTGACAAACTCCTCGCTGTCGCAAACCGGTATCCAGAAGCACGAAGCCTGGGCGCAACGAAGACACCGCAGGAACTGGAAGCCTTGCTGAAAGCCCTTCCATCGAAGGATTTCCTTAGCGCTCCCATGCACGGCGACCTTACCCCGTTCAACGTCCGGGTACGAGGGCACGACGCGATCTTGATTGATCTTGCCCATACCCGCCAAGGCCCACTCGTTGCTGATCCAGCCTCGCTAGAAGTCGGGCTAGCGTTTGAGGCTGGCAACGACGTAGACGACAAGGGTTGGTCCGATTTGATGAATGCACTTTACAGTCAGACCTGTCTCCTTCGCCCTCCAGTGCCGCCGCGCGAGCCTAAGGCACGCGAGTGGCTATGGTCCTCAATTCGTCAGATCAGGGTAGTTGCCCTGGCTGAGGAAATCTCGCAGTTTGAGTACGCGACCGCGCTCGCGGTCTACCTACTGCGCCGCGCAATGTTCCCTGCGGACTCTGTTTCGGATGGATTCCGACGGGCATACGCCTATGTTCTCGCCGAACGACTAATTTCGTGCCTAGGATCGGCCCATGTCTGACCGGCCTCGTGCAAACTCCATCTCTTTCAAGGGAATCGAGGAAAATTATGGTACGGCTAAGGCGATTGTCAAATCGGCAGGCGATTTGGTCCTTGTTCAGCGCGGTGTTATTCGTGCTGCCGTGATTCGATGTCCGTCCGGCTGCGGGGACGATATCGTAATTAACCTCGACTCACGCACGGGGCCCGCATGGAGGCTGTACAAGAACCGCAAGGGGATTACCCTTTATCCGTCCGTCTGGCGCGACACGGGTTGCGGTAGCCACTTTATTGTATGGCACAACAAGATTTTCTGGTGCGACTATGAATATCTCGAGGACGAGGAAGAGATCGGACTTGATGATCGGGTGGCTCAGACGCTCACCAGAACGCTCACTCACTACTGTGACCTAGCCGAGGATCTGGGCGAAACACCATGGTCCGTCATGCTTTCCTGCCGCCGACTGAAAAAACGAGGTTTGGCAATGGAAGGGGCGGGCAAGATGAAAGGAGCTTTTGCGCTTGCAGACGCGACTTGACGAAGCTAGCCCAGCTTCCGCAATCAAGCTCTAAAAATGCCCATTTTCTGGAATTCTGATTTGCGCCCACCGACGAAGAAATTTTGCTGGCCAGCAAAAAACGGTATGTAGTGGCGACTTTTCAGTTTTTGCCTCTCCGTCGAGACTGCGGAAGCTGGGCTAGATTGCGCGTCGCAGAATCTGGGCCATCCTTTTTGTAGGCCTGGTAATCCGGCGTCCCGATGAACCTTCGCACGCGCTCGACTTCCAGCAATTTGTAGAGGTCGAAGTAGTGGCGCAGGAATTCCCGCGGGCGATCGAACATCGGGTGATTGCGGTCGCGATACTGACGAAAACGCCGGCAAATCGTTTGCAGTTTATCCACGAAGGTATACTCAGGGTTAAAACATTTCACTCCTCGCGCGCGGTTATCCTTTACGTCCAGTCTCACTTCAAGGGCTTTATCAAAAGCCCAACTCGTGAAGTCCCTCGGTTCGTTAGGCGCCGTCCGCGCGAATCCCGCCTCAAGCAAGACCTCTTGCCTTAGACCGGGCATCGGCTGAAAGTGAGACCTGTATTTCAACCCAATGCCCCCATTTTGGGCCTTCTTGTCATCTTGATCGCGAACCCGCTCGGCCTTGATGCCAGGAATTGAGATTCGATCCGCCAAGCCGTTAAAAAAATTAAAGCGCCTCGCGATGTGAGCTTCCTTGTCGCTCTTAACGTTTAGGTCCTTGGGTGGATCGAATCTGATGTCTATGTCCTCAGAGAATCGGTCAATGCAACGCCAACCTTTGGAAAGCGACGTTCCGCCCTTCATCTCGAACTCAAAACCATTCTCCTTCAATCCCCATAAACAATGCATGACCCAATAGTCCTTTTCGACAATCGCCGCAGGCAGGCGCTTCTCGGCCGCCAACGTAGCGAACAGATCCTTCACCGTAGGAAATTCGTGAAGGAACTTAGGCATAAAAGACCTCGCGCAAAACCTCACGCGCCGCCGGCTTGCCATAGTCAAGAAGATTTTTACTCACACTCTCCCGATCGAACTCCTTCGCCCGTTTCTTTATATTTTGGAGGACGAGTTCTGAATTATCAGGAAGGCGCCGCAGGTTATTGAGCAGATCGACCAAGAGGAACTCCTTGCTCAACTTCTTCGGGTAAGCCGGCATCAGGCGAAAATTGAAATGTTGTCCGCCAAGAAGAAACTTCCCGCTCCGTTTGTGGTTGTAGACGACATGGTCGTTATAGAGCTGAGTCAACCCCAGCCCAAGCTGCGTGAAATAGTTGTCGGAGGTCAGCAAGAAGTCATCCGTTTTGAGAAAGGCCCGGACGAGCTCTCGCTCCTTGGGCGGCGTATCGCCAAATGAATTATTGCGCGGGCGGTAGTAGAGACCGTAACCGAGCTTTTTAACCGCGCCGCTCTCCGCGAGGGTCTTAAGGTCGCGATCAACGGCCGTCGTAAGGCCGCCGAGGTCTTGGCGGCGATAAACCCGGCCGGGGCGCATGGCGTCCTTCAATTTGTCGGCGTTCTTCATGGCGCGTTCCATTGGTAATAGTATAGACGAATTCCGGCAATATTGCAAGTTTTTTTTATTAAAAGTCATGCAATTTGGATTACGGCGACACCCTGTTTAATGAAGGGCATAATTTCGGTCAGCCGCCATGACGAAAAACTATGTCTTTTCGCGTTAGAGTGTTAAAAAAACAACTTGTTTTTTAACACTCGAAGAGTATACTTTTATCATGACCACTAGAAAATTGATTCTGCGCCGCGTCCGCAAGTCGCCACCCGGCTCTATTTTTTCACCGACGGATTTCGCCGATTTGGGAACGCCCTACGCGATAGGCATGGCGCTGGCACGCCGCGCACGCTGCGAATAGGCAATCGCCAAATCATCCTGCGTCATACGACGCCGTGGCGGATCGCCGCCGCTGGCCGGGTCAGCGGACTCGTGATCCATGCCTTGAGGTGGCTTGGGAGGCAGAACGTCAATGAGAAAACCGTCGCGCCACTGCGCCGCCGTTTGGACTCCAAGGCGAAACGGCAGCTTCTAGCCGACGCCCATCTAGCCCCTGTCTGGGTGGCGGATTGGATGCGCTGGGTGGCCCGAGAGAAAAAGTAGATATGGACTCATTTATTCGAAAACCAGCCAGCGAGAAGGCGCAAGTCTTTAAGGAAGCCGAAGAACACCTGAGCTTTGCTTTTTGTCTCATTGGCGACTACGTGGGAACGCCGTTGAAGGTCAAGCAGTCTGTCCACAAGCTGATTGATTTCGCTGGCAAGGGCCTAGCCGTTCTCTACGCGCCAAACTTTTGCATGGCAGAGTGTTCGAGAGCCTTTGCCAAGATCGCTTACAGGGGAACAAAGGACCACGATAGGGCGACAGGAGTCTACCAGAGCTATGTCAGAGCTCTATTGAATGTCGTGTCCAAAACCAACAAAGGCATCATCCAATCTTATGAGCTTCAGCGGTCGCATCTGGTGAACGTGGAAGATGTTTTCGATATGGAATACCGCAAGTTTGGCCAAGAAAAGCGCGGTTTTCTAAGCGGCCTGGATGCGCTGGTTGTGGCCATAGGCCGCCAACTTGCGCGGGAACATGGCCGCGAACAGACCTTTATTGTTACAGCCGAAGATCGGATGACCCGCATATGCAACTACAGCGATGGCGATTTTCCCAGAGCCGTCAACCTGACAAAACAGCCAGTTCCAGTCTAAGAAACGGCTTACCCCATTCCAGACGAGAAAAGTCTCGTCCTCACGCTGTTTTTACCCACTCGATTTGGAGAAGACCCCGAAAAAATTTTGCTGACTAGCAAAAAAAGGCATATAGTGGCGACTTTTCAGTTTTTACCTCTCCATCGAGACTGCGGAAGCTGGGCTAACATGAAGCGCTTTTATAACTCTGCGTATGGACCCGCGTTTTTTGGGAAGGCGGGAAGCTCAATTACGGCCTCGCTCGCCAGCCTCTTTGCGAGAGAGTGGAAATCTTTCCGCACTTCTTGCGCGGCAAGCATGTGAGATCCAATGGCGCCATCGGCAGGCTTGAGATGGAAAATCGGTTTCCGCGCTTCCATCGCCATTGGCATTAAGCTGCGGTAATTTTTAAGTTTGGCCAAACAGCAAGGATCATCCTGATAGGTATCTTTCGGCTCAACAGTTTGACCCAACACTGATTTTCGATATTCAATGGGTATACGCTCCATCCAACGGCCAAACGCCTTGACTGGTCGGTCGACGCGAACAAAATGCTGCTGGACGATGTAGCCAAGCGGCCTCATGGCGCCGGGCGGCAGCTCAAGCGACTTGTCTGGAGAGCGCTCCAGGCGTTCAGCCCAGTCTCCACGCCACTGCCGCAAAGTCGGCCCCAAGTTCCGCAAACCCTGCAATGAAAACAAATCAGGGGCCAAGGGGATGGCGACACAATCAGCTCCTATAATGGCCGCTCGGTTGATGGCTCCTAGATTGGGACCCACGTCAATGAGCGCGATGTCGGCCTTTCCGGCTCGCGCCGCAGCTTGGACGATTCGCGACAAGGCGGATATCGCGCGAAAAGCCGCTTCATCGCGGCGATCAAGACAACGCGGCCAAGCATCGGAGAGCTTATCTTCGAAGGCTGACAGGCTCAAGTCGCCGACCAGCAAACCCAGCCGATCAGTGATGATTTCCAGATGGGCCTCGGCGATGTCGCCTATCCCGCGTAAAATCGGACGGATCGCCCCAAAAATACTTTTCGGATGATCGCCTTCCGGCCACAAGTCTTCAAGCCGATCTTCTTCTAGGAACATCGAGGAGAGGTTCGCTTGCGGGTCGAGATCAGCGGCTACCACGTTGAGTCCCATGTCATGGAACATCCAAGCTAGGTGATAAACTAATGACGTTTTTCCGACGCCGCCCTTATTATTAAAGAAAGCGATAGTCTTCATTGCCGTTTTTTAATTGTAGCGAGGACAAAAGTCGGTTGGAATTCAAAAATCGCGGCGGAATTACCGTTTTTTAACAGGGCTTCTTGCGCGCGCGCAACCCCTCGGCCATAGCGATTGGCATATCCGAGCGCATGCATTGCTTCGGCTACGACTGGATTGCGATAGGCGTTTTGGCGCGGGAAATTTTCCGCAGTCGCCTCTCCATACAGAGGGCCGGGACTTTGTATTTCTATTCGGTCTTTAAAACAGTAGAAGCGGATAGGAGCGTTGGAATCATATGAACGGTGCATAACGGCATTCATCAGAAGCTCTCTCAAGGCAACGAGAGGATAATCTTGAACCATTGTTTCATGCAAAAGGCTGTCTTGGCTTGGACGTTTTTCTATTTCCGCCGCTATAAAACCATCCAGAGTTCTTAGCAGAGAGAGCAGATCGCCGGAGAATATGTTCTCTTTCAGGACTTGGTCTGTCAAGGCGTTTCCATCAAAACGCACATATTGAATGTAGGCTCCAGGCAGCCATCGCAAGGGGTCTTTGGCGAATAATAAAGCGCCAGCGTTGGTCGCGCATTTTTTTCGCGAGTCATAGAACCGGAGAGACGCAAGCTGATCGGCCACATCGCGATGATTTTCCTCAATGATTTCCGGGGCCAAAGCATTGATCCGGTAGCTAACAAGGAAAATATCCAGAGCCAAATCTTGCAATGAAGAACCCTCGCATGGGCGGGCGTCAAAAGTCTTGGCATGCGAGACGCGTCTTTCAGTCAGAATTCTCTCTTCCTGTTCGCTTGCGATCGCGCGGCGAGGGCCAACCCGAATCCAAACTTGGCCTTTATATCGGACCGGCGGCAAGTCCGAAGGCGTCACCTCTATTACAGCCACTTCTTCGCCAGCGGCAAGAATATGTCGTTGAACAGTCATGGTGGGCATGGGCTGAATGTTTCCATCAGATCGTATGGCCGCAAGATTTAAAAGCAATTGATCGGAAACCTTTAAACCGATTGCCTTCCCGTTATTGTTTACGCCAATCAGCAGATATCCCGGCTTGCGATTCCGTGGAAAATCATTTGAAAATGCGCAAATAGCCTCGGAAAATTTATCCGTATCTTTAATGGATTCCGTTTTTTCAACTCGATCAGACTCCATCTCCGTCATGAGGGTTAAAAATTCTTTTTCAGTCAGCATAAATCTAACATTTTGATTTTAGCAAAATCGGAAACGCCATCTGCGGCTAATCCTCTGACATCAAGCGGTATCCGACGCCCGCTTCGGTTTTTAAATATTTCGGGCGCAATTGATGAATATAAATGCGGACCGATTCCGGGCCCGCGTATGCAACTACAGCGATGGCGATTTTCCCAGAGCCGTCAACCTGACAAAACAGCCAGTTCCAGTCTAAGAAACGGCGTCCGCCAGGTGTCCACCTGGGTGTCCAAACCGCATGTAAAACGGCGCTAAGCGGCGGTACGCGGCGCACTAAAAAATAATGGCTGTTTCTCGTCGGTAGAAATGGAAATTTACGGCTTGTCGTCGGACGGGCTGGAAACGGGCTCTGAGAGATTCAAAGTCCGCTGTGATACCATTTCACCACCTGGGAATAAATCGGATGAACCGCAAAGAAAATCGCTGCCGACACAACGAGGGGCTGAAAGCGAATCAACCCTCCGCTGTGATACCATTTCACCACCTGGGAATAAATCAACCATGCCTAAGGCCTAGATCCAAGAGACTTAATTATAACTTTTTTAGCCGCCATTTCCGCTACTCAAAGGCGCTTTTTCAAAGTGTTGCAATAGCATATTGAACTTGGGGTGACCTAAAACATTGTAACTAAACGGCGCCCCTCAGGCTCCGGTTTTGGCGGACTTTTTGACTTCCATCGCGTAATGGGCCAGAACTTGATCTTCGAGAATTTTCCTAAATTCAACCGTGATGGGATGGGCGATGTCTTTGTAGGTCCCGTCTTCAAGGCGGCGGGAAGGCATGCAGAGAATCAGCCCTTTGTTTCCAGAAATGATTTTCATGTTGCGAACGACAAAACAGTTGTCAAAGGTCACCGTCGCGAAAGCCTTGAGCTTATCTTCATTGCAAAGATGAACGCGAATTTCAGTGATATTCATCCCTTTCTCACTGGCAGCTGGTTAAAAACGATTTCCATGGATAAATTTTAAGCTTGCTTAAAATTTTCTCGCCTTCCGCATAAGAGCGGCAAAAACCGAAAACCGAAGAGCCAGACCCCGACATCCGAACTCCCAAA
This sequence comes from bacterium, assembly GCA_021810245.1. Taxonomy (GTDB): domain Bacteria; phylum Elusimicrobiota; class Elusimicrobia; order UBA1565; family UBA9628; genus JAKAQV01. The sequence continues at coordinate 7,126 of JAJZJF010000026.1, read as the reverse complement.
AGCCCCAGCTTCCTTAAAATATCCAGCGCCCCATGGACAATCGGCCTTGCCGAAACTTTAGAATCCTCCAGCCGATTAAAGAGAAGATTCCCCCACTCTTCAACAGATTCTCCTCGAAGCAGCGCCTCCGTCAGTCTATCAAGCTGGGACAATCTTGTCAACACGTCTTTACGCTCGGGCAGAGGCAGCGCTTGGTAAGACTCCTTTGTCGAAATCGAAACCCCCGGAAAAACTAAAATCAAATACGGTAGAGAGTGCGAGATTTTAACCGGACTTAAGCGATCTCCAATACCTTCCCCCAGCGAAAAAGAATGGGATTGGACAAAAAAAGGGACATCGGCCCCAAGCCCGCGAGCGAGTTCAAAAATTTTTTTGCGATAGACCGCCCGCCCTGAGTCCAAGCCCAATAATTTCCCCAGTCCCAGCAAGGCTCCCGCCGCGTCTGAAGATCCGCCGCCAAGCCCCGCGCCAATTGGAATTCTCTTTTTAAGAGAAAGCCGCACCCCGACCTTAACGTCAAAAGCCTTAAAAAAGAGATTGGCCGCGCGCATCACTAAATTATCCGGACCAGCGGATAAAGCCGATGTCGCTTCAGAATCCTCGACCAGCAGTTCCGGCCCCCCCAAGCCCGAGGCCAAACTCAGATCTAGAACGTCATAGACGTTAATCTTGGCGAACAAGGTCTTTAGCCGGTGATACCCGTCTGGGCGCTTTCCGGTAATTTCCAGGAAAAGATTAATTTTAGCCGGGCATTGAACGCTGGTCTTTTTAATCATCGCAAGGCCGGTCAAGGGTTGAAGTTATTCGGGAAAGAGGAGTTAAAGTGAACATCGGAGTTAGAAAAATCAATATCAAAGACAAAGCCTTTGCCGCGAACCTCAAGCGAACTGGGGAACAAATGACCGGCTAAATCCTGAAATTTGGAAAGGGTCAAGGATTGATGGGGATACAAGGACGATTTAAGTTCGGAGACCGCCGCGCCTTTTCCGTCTAAGGACAAAACCCAATTTTTACCCTTTAAACTCCGATGCCCAAATCTCTTGACATATTCTACCGGAGAATCGGAAAAGATATTCCCGGAAAAATAATCGGCGATCATCGCCAAGGCCTGACGAGAAGCCCGGCGCGCATTAGAGGGCGATACCCCTCTAATTGAAATTCTTCCCATGGAAAAAGAGCCGCTTGAAATTTCCATGTCAAAAAGAGAAGAAAACATCGGCCCCATCACCTCTATGGATATGTCCGACGGCGCGCGAAAGGAACAAGAAGCGGGAAATGAAACCTGATGGCCAAAAATCTTGAGCTTTAACTGGCAAGCCGAAGAAAACTCCGTTATATCGTCTTGAAGCAAAGAAAGATAGCTGGAAAAATAATCCCCGGTTTCCCATTTAGAGAGCTTCTTATTCATTTGCTTGAGTTTTTTTTCAGCTTGGTTTCCATGGGAAGAAAGCGTCATAGACATTTTAAGAGCGACCCATGCCTTTCGACGTTTTTTTAAAGCTTTTTCGATTGCAGATAAATGCGCCCAAATATCGGCATCTTCGGGAGATTTTTCCAAGGCGGAGAAAGTTTGGCTCAACGCGCGGTGGAAATACCCCTCACGGTAGTAAACCCAGCCCAAAGAATCTTGATAGGCGCCGTTCGCGGGGTTAAGGCTCACCGCTTTTTTAATCAAGGCCTCGGCTTCGGGCAATTTAAGCCCCCTCTCCGCCAATTCATAGCCCAGATAATTGAAGGCATCCGCGTCATCGGGAGACTCCTTGATAAGGGTTTTAAAAGCCTTTTCCGATCCGGAAACATCGTTGGTTTTATCCAAAACGGAACCCAATTCGTAGAGCATGTCTTTATCGTGGGGATTGGCCTTAAGCCCCGCCCTGAGAACTTCAATCTCATTTTTATAGTCCTTCAAATCTTCAAGCCCCAAGGCTAAAGAGAAAAAAAGCGTGCCGTCCTTGGGCCAGGTTTTTCGAGCTTTTTCCAAAACCGCGACCGCGCCCTTGGTGTCATTGATGCGAGTATAGTCATAACTGAGCTCTAAATTGAGATAAAGATCATGCGCCAAAGCTGAGCTGGCTTCCAAGTAATGAATGGCGGACAGAAAATCTTTCTTTTTCTCGGCATGAACGGACATCCAGTAATTGGCTTCGGGATCGTGGATATCGATAGTTAAAGCCCGATTAAAAAAATTGCGCGCCTCCGGCCAATTTCCCGCCAGGGAATAAATTTCCGCGATATGATCCAAGAGTTTGGCGTTTCTTGGCTCAAAAGGAATAATTTTTTTATATTCATTAATCGCCGCGGTTGTGGAATACTCCTGCTCGTAAGCCTGGGCCAAGGCATAGCGGGAAGCAACGGAATCAGAATCGGGGTCGGCTAGGATTGACTGTTTTAAATACTTAATCGCCCGATGGAGGTGATTTTCCTTAAATTCTATATCGGCGATCTGAAAATAAGTGTCGGAAGCCTGATCAGGGTCCACGACGGCATAGCGCTTCAAAATTTTTTTCGCCTCGCTTAGAGAGCGCAGAGAAGTCAACGCGGCCAAGGCATAGACTGCATCTGAAGACATTGGGTCAATTTCAAGCGCTTTTTGAAAAGCCGCCTCAGCCTGCGGGAGATCATTTTGAGCCCAAAGTACGCGCCCCAAAAGCCGATAACTCTCCGCGCTACTAGAGCTAATCGAAATCGCCTTTTCCGCCCAAGCCCGCGCCTGCGCCAGGTTCCCGGCTTCGAGAGCCGCCGAAGTTCCGGCATTGGCTAGAAAAGCCGATTGCGGATCCTGTTTGAGGGCCAAGCCGTATTCTTTAAGCGCCAATTGGGGGTCATGCCGATATTCTTCTAATAGGGCGGCGACATAATCGCTTTCGCTGGAGCGATTGGGCGTCGCTTGAAGATGCAAGGAGAAAACGGATAAAAGCGAAACCAGAATCAAAAAGAAGCTAGGCTTTCCTTCAAAAAATCGATTTCTCACAAAAGCTTATCCATAAGAAGGGCGCTTGAGCAGTCATTATAGAATTTAACTCTTTTCCCCACAATTTGAAAGCCTAATTTTTGATAGAGCTTAAAAGCCGGAATATTTCCTTCTGAAACTTCCAAGGTCGCGCGAATGCATCCACTAAGACGAGCCTTTGAAAATGCGGAGTCTAAAAGCCTCGCCGCTATTGACTGCCTTAAATAAGAAGGGTCGACGGAAACGCTTAAAACCTGAATATCTCCTCCGAAAACCCGCCCGATAAAATACCCGCAAAGCCGAGAATCGGGAGATTCCGCGGATAAAAAAATAGAATCCGGTCTTAAAAGTTCGGCTTCCAGCTGTGGTTTCGACCAATGTGGCGCGTATTCCCAATAGGATTCTAAAGAAAAAATCTCGTCTAGATCGGAACTCCGGGACGGGCGGATGATCGTCATTTCCGTTCATAGCCGGCAGCTTTCAAATAGAGCGGCTCGAATTTCGGAATTTGATTTTGACTGAGATAAAAAAGAGCCGCTTTTAAAAAATCGGCGGGTTGGGCCTCTCTTTCAACCAGGTCAAAATCCGCTTTCAGATCGTTTTTTTCCCGAGCCCAATTTTCCGCTAAAACCCAAGAAGGATCTGAGACCGGCTTAGGCGTCAAATCTAAAGCCTTGCGCCGAAAGGGCTGATAATATCTTTCCCCGCGATATCCCGACAAAACAGGACACGGATTTTTTCCTTCCGTTCCAAAGGCTAGAGCCTCAAGGCTGGAAATAGCCAAAGCCGAAACGCGGGCTTGAGCCTCGACAACGGCGGCAAAAGTCATCCCAATGCGAATGCCGGTAAATCTTCCGGGGCCGCTGGAAACGACAAGGGCCTTTAGATCGGATAGATTTAGTTTGGCGCCGAGCAAAAGCCGGTCAAGCGCTTTAAACAAAAGGGTTTCTCCGGAATTATCCGCGCCCCTAAGACAAAGCGTTTTAAGCTTGCCCCGGTCAAACAAACCCGCCTTTAAGTTTTCTCCCACCGTATCCAAGATTAGAATCGAGCTTTTCATAATCTTCATTATTATAGGAAATGCCGGGACACGTCGGGGCTTGCGCCCCGCCAGGCCGGCTTACCCCTAGCCCCGCTGGAGGCCGACACGTCGGGGCTTGCGCCCCGCCAGGGCCTAAAGTCCTATTTTTAAAATAGGCCTTTTTCCCCCTTGCGCGAAAAATGTTTGTGTGTTATTCTAATCCTAAGATGAAAAAATTCTGGCTGTTGGGAGGTTTCTCCGCTGTCTTTGTATCTTACTTTCCCTGCGTTGTTTTTTCGCAAAACTTATCGACAACGACTATCGCTGACGCTTCGCTTAGAAAAGGGAATCACGAATCTAAAACCTCTCCTTCTTCCTGGTTTAGCGATCTCGGCAAAGATTTCTCCAAGGTTGAAAGCTGGTGGAATCAAAAGCCTGTCTCCTCTTTTACCCAGGACCGCTACAGTGGAGTTAAGGAGTGTTCTAAAAAAGGGTCGGGGTATGTGTGGGATTCAAGGGTCAATGCGTGCGTTAAAGCCCCCGCGCACGCCTCTGTTCAGTGTTTAGGAGAAAACGAGTTTTGGAATGGTCAAAACTGTGTCAACAGCCAAGCTATTTTAAAGAGTAAAACCGCATCCAGCAAGGAGCGGCAAGCGGCTCTTAAGGCCCAAAAGAAAGCGGTTTTACTCTCCCGGGAAAATTGCCAAAGGCAATGGGGATTTCCCCATGAAAATTCGTGCATCGCCTTATCAAAAGAAATTGAGAAAAAAACCAAGTCGCCCCTTTACGTCTACATTCCCTGCGCCGTTTTCTTTTCTCAACAACACGATCAGCCCAATTTTGCCTGTAAGCCGGGAGACACTCTTAAGCTCGCCAAATCCATCGGCTCACCTCCGGGCATTAACCGAAATGTCCGCTATATTTTTTACGGCCCCGCAGGATATCAGCCCAATTTGGCGACGAAAGATTACCTCTGCCAAAAAAAGACTGCCGAAAAGCTCCTAGCTAAAAACTGTCTCCCCTTAGGGAAAAAAATCACCCTCAGTGCCGGTGTCGACAGCGAAAATGTCCATGGACAGAAAAAACTTCACCTCACCATTTATCCCAGCGCTGGGAGTATCGGATACTCCAACGGTTCCGCCGCAACCATTCAGATCGGAAATCAATATCTCGGCATTCCAACGGGAAAAAATGTTTTTGATGTCGTGGTCGCAAAAGCGCCTTCTTGGACCCCTCCCCCTGCCAAGAAAAAAACTGGCTCGGGCTCGGTCGCGAAAAAACCTGGCAAGCCAAACACATCGACACCCACTCCCGGGGAAAAAACTCCATCTCAAACCCCATCCTGCGCCGATTTAAAAACTCAACTGGCGGGAGCCGAGGCGCAAATTCATTCTTGCCTTGAAACCCTGCAAAAAAGCCCCGCCATGCAAACCCTCATCAAAACCTGCGAGAAGGCTCAAGGAAAAGGAGAAGCTGATTGCGCGGTCAATCTCCCCGCCGCTTCTGCGGCGACATTGGTTTTAAAAAATAAATCAGAAGGCAAACCCGATCTCGCTCCAAAACTTTCATGCAGCCAACAATTAGGGAAATGGCAAGCGCGCGTGGTTAATTTAAGGAAACAAATGGCGCAAACCCCCAGTTGCCAGGCGCCTTCTAAAGATAAAAATCCACCGTCCTGTCCGCCAGGCCAGGCGCTTAGCTCCGCCAGCGGAGGCGGAATCTGCGTTCCTAATGGAAGCCCTAACGGAAACGCCAATAACTCACAAGGAAACGATATTAACAACGCCCCCTCGTCCAATTGCACGCAATCGGCCTCCGCTCCAGCGGCTAAACCCAAGGATCAACAAAATCAAACAGGACCGAGCTCGGCTCAAGAGTCAGCATCCAAACCCAATCCCGGGGAAACGACGGCTTCCATTGATTGCGGCGGAACTCAGAAAAACGATAAATCTTCCTGGCCCAAATTGCCCTGGAAAGGCATGGGCCTTATTGGAGTTTACGGCGGGCTTTTAGGAGCGCTCTTACTCGGCCCTATTGGGATGTTTGTCTTTGGCCTCATCGGTGTTGGGGTGGGATACCTCATCTCGAAATAGCGCCCGACTTAACGATCCGCTTTTTTATCCTTAAGAGGCTTTAAGTATTGCGGCAATCGCTCGATTTCCGCTTCCAAGTTTTTAATCGCTTCCGCCAAAAACCCCAAGTGTTTGCGAACCTTGGGATCAAGCGCGTCGTTGTCTATTTTAGCACGGATAAAATAAAGGGAATTGTTTAAAACCGCGAGAGGGTTTCTAAGCTCGTGGGCAATGGTTGAGGCCACGCGCGCAATAGCATCTTTTTTTTCTTCGGGCATACTCTAACTCTATCTTACGGATTTTTAGGCTTTTTTGGAAATGAATTGAGAAGGCAAGCCCGTCCTTCGCAAGCTTCTCTTAAGAAACTCACGTAATTCCAGGTCAGATCGCGAGCCGATATCATCGCCCCGGTCTCCTTGTCGATTTGTTCTGACATTGACCCATCTGGATTGGCGTAACGGCGAACGGTCTCTAAATATCGATTGCCTTCCTGGCGCAGGGCGCTTAAGATGGGGTCAAAGAAAGGGCTTGCGCTTTCAATTTTGAGCCCCGGGCGAAGATTTTCTTTTCCCGCGAAATCAAGGTTTTTGAAAAAGGCGAGATTGCGCTCCGTAATCAAAATAAATCCTTGCGCCGCATAGCCTTCAGCCAAGCGAAGATAAAACTGTCCAAAAGTGTTCGTCGAAATCACCCACGGGTTTCCCCCGAAATAGCGATCCTCGGGATAGCGCCCGATTCCAATTCCCGGCGCGTCCGCCTTTCGGTTGATAGGATAGAGGTTTTTAAAAACCTCCGCCATTTTGACGACGGTTGAAAGCGCCCGGTCATCAAGCGCCGAAAAAAAGCCGTCCTCAAAAGCTCCTTGCAGAATCGCCAAGATGACCCCGGCATCCATCCCGCTTTTTTTATAATTGAGGCCCGCGTCCTGGTCCAAGGTTTGAACGATGATCCCTTTTTCCTCATCCCAGTGCCTTTCAATTTCCGGCTTTAAAAGCGCCGCCTGCTGTTCATAAAAATCAGCCGCGCCGGGGTCTTTCATCATGCGGGCCAGTTCCGCGCCAGACAAAAGGGCCTTTCTTTGAA
>JAJZJF010000129.1 GCA_021810245.1 bacterium | reverse complement strand
TTTCAATTCCAACCACTCCCTTGCCGGGAATTGGGGCTAAGATGCGAATCCCCTTGGCTTTTAGCGCGAGCGCAATATCGTTTTCCAAGCCCGCGATAGAACTGACCTTAACTCCCGCCCCCGGAGTCAATTCATAGCGAGTTAAAACCGGCCCGGGAGAGACCCCGGTCACTCTCGCATCAACGCCAAAGCTTTTGAGTGTCGCTTCTAAAACGGAAGAAGCCGCCGCGATTTCTCCCGCCGAAGGCTTGCCGCGCTCCGCGGAAGGTTGAGGAGGAGTCAAAAGATCCAATGGCGGCAAAACATAAGAAGAATGTCCGTTTCCATTGCCCCCGCCTTTGACTCTGGATAAGGCATTCCCTTTTTTTTCATTTCCTAAGACGGAATTCGGCGTTGGAATCTCGATTTTAGGGGGTCGTTTATCTTGTTTTTCGAGAAGTTTTTCCTCGTTAGAGGAAACAATTTGAATCACTGGGGGCTCTTTTTTGGCCGCCTCGATTTGGGCCAGCAAAACCTTGTGTTCTTTGCGCCAATCGCGATACTCCGCCGTTAATTTCTTTAATAGGGACTCAAGGATTTTAAGCCAAGGGATCCTAAAAAGAAAATGAAGAGCGGCCAAGAAAAATATAAGCGTAAACAAAACGCCGCCAAAACGGCCAAAAGCCGTCATCAAAACCGTACCGATTTTAAAGCCGACAATTCCCCCAGCTCTCTGAGCCCAAAGGCCTGAGAAAATTCCCGCGATCAGGGAAAACAAAGAAGCTAAGAAGACCAGGCTTAATAAAGAAAAGAAGGCTCGAATCCACCTTAGAAGAGGATAGTTTTTCTTCGCCAACTCAAGAAGAAAATAAAGAGAGAAGACGGGGAAAAGATATCCGGTTTGGCCAAGCAAAAAATCAAGTTGAGATTGAGCCCAAACTCCGGCGCGCCCGGAATATGCCGGAAGGTAGGTCAGCCAAGCAATATAAAGGCAAGCCCCAAGCCCCGCAAACCACCAAAAGACTCGTCCGTAGCCGGAAGATTTCTTACGGACGGAATTTCTCTTCCCTCCGAAAGGGCTCACGTCCGTTCAACAATGAATAGGTCTTGCCCGGCTTTCACCGACTTCCCATTTTCAACCAGCGCCTTCACGATCGTGCAGGGAAATTCGGCGCGCGTCTCGTTGAAGACCTTCATCGCCTCGATCATGCAAAGTACCTGTCCAGGTTTCACGGCATCACCTTCTTTGACAAACGGTGGACTGGAGGGAGTAGGGGCGCGGTAAAAAATCCCCATCATCGGGGATTTTATTTTAATTCCCGCGGGGAGAGGCGTTTCCACCGCGACCTGCATGGCCGCCGGAGAAGCGGAAAACGCCGGGGCCTGAGACGAGGCCACCGGCACCGGAACGGGCCTCAAAGCCGGGTTTTTCCGACGCGCCATGCGCAGAGAAAAATCTTTTTCCTCAAGCTCCAAGACGTCAAGCCCATTTTCTTTCATAAAGGAATAGAAAGATTTAAGCTTTTCCAGAGGCTCCAACTGTTGAGAAGGAGATTTCTCCCCGTTTTTCTCCACCGGCTTTTTAGTCATAGTCTTAATTAATGACGCGCTTTAGTAAATGACCCGTCCGATTTTTTTGAATCATGCCGCCGCGGGGGTTGGGAGCCGCCGGCGTTTTCTGATCCCGGAGAGAGAACCGCTTTCCGAGATAGGCGTATTTTCCCATCGCCGTCGATTTCCAAAACCTTAACCTCGACAGGATCTCCTTCTTTAAGGACATCGGTCACCTTGGCCACGCGGTTGACGTCGATTTGAGAGATATGCAGAAGCCCCTCGCGCCCTGGGAATATTTCGACAAAAGCGCCAAACTCTTTGATAGAGACAACATGGCCTTTATAGACCTTCCCCACTTCGGCTTCCATCGAAAGAGCTTCGACTTCCGCTTTTGCCTGATCGCATCCCGCCGCGTCCAAGCCGCTAATGAAGACCGAACCGTCATCTTCAACATCCACCTGGACTCCATAAGTATCGATCAAGCGACGGATATTTTTCCCGCCGGGGCCGATTAAAGCGCCAATCTTATCAACTGGAATATGCAAACGCATGATGCGGGGCGCGTTCGGAGAAAGTTCTTTTCTCGGAGCGGCGATAGCCGCCTTCATCTTATCCAGAATGAACAGGCGCCCGCGTTTGGCCTGTTCCAAGGCTTCTCGCATAATGGCAATCGAAAGGCCCTCGATTTTCATGTCCATCTGAAAACCGGTGATTCCATTTTCGGTGCCAGCCACTTTAAAGTCCATGTCGCCGTTATGGTCTTCCACTCCAGCGATGTCCGTTAAAATGGCGTATTTGGTTCCTTCCAACACCAATCCCATCGCAATGCCCGCGCAGGGAGCTTTCATAGGCACCCCAGCGTCAAAAAGGGCTAAGGAACCTCCACAGACGGAAGCCATCGAAGATGAACCGTTTGATTCAAGAATATCGGAGACCAATCGAATCGTGTAGGGAAAATCTTCTTCCGGAGGCAATAGGACGGCCAAACTTCGGCGCGCTAAAGCCCCGTGGCCGATTTCCCTTCGTCCCGGACCACGCTCAGGCTTAACCTCTCCGACAGAAAAGCCGGGGAAGTTGTAATGCAAGAGAAACCGTTCCTTATATTCTCCTTCCAATTCATCCATCACCTGCATTTCACCCGGGCTACCCAAGGTGCAAGACACCAAGGCCTGGGTTTGACCCCGCGTAAACAACACAGAACCGTGAAGGCGGGACAAAATGGGAAGCTGGATTGAAATCGGACGAATCTCGTCGAACTTGCGGCCATCCGGGCGCAAACCATCGCTGAGAGTCATTGCGCGGCTCTCACGGTATAGAATTTCTTCTATCACCGGCCCGACATGGACTTCTCCGCCGACAAACGAAGGATCCGCTTTGGCCTTTTCCGCTATCTCTTTTTTAAGTTCGTCTTTGACGGCGTCGATTTTATCATCTAAACCGGCCTTGTCCAGACGCGAGCGAAGAGCCTTTTTAATGGGCTCAAGGGCTTTTTGAGAAACCCATTCCACGATGTTTTGGGGCCGAGAAACTTTCACAATCTCCCGTTTGGCGACTACTCGCCCGGAGGCGGCGGATTTTTCGGCCAATTTGAGTTGCAAATCGCAAAGCCCGTCAATGGCTTCCGAGGCGATTTTAAGAGCCTCGGCAAATAAATCCTCTGAAACCTCATGAGCGCTGCCCTCAACCATCAAAAGAGCGCCTTTTTTGCCGGCCACAACCAGCTCCAACTCTAAATTTTCGCGCTCCTCAAAAGTTGGAAACAGCGTCCACTCGCCATTGAGCCGACCAATGCGCACCGCGCCTACCGGCCCGCCCCAAGGAATATCCGAAAGCATCAAAGCCGCTGAAGCTCCGTTGATAGCCAAGACATCGGCGTCATTTTGGAGATCAGAAGAGATGGTGATCGTATGGAGCATCGTCTCATAGCGCCAGTTTTCGTTGAAAAGAGGGCGAATCGGGCGATCGATGAGGCGCGAGGTCAAAATTTCTTTTTCTCGCGGACGAGTCTCGCGTTTAAAAAAGCCGCCCGGAATGCGTCCGGCGGCATATGTTCTTTCCCTATATTCGGAGGTCAAAGGGATAAAATCCGCGTCCTTGGGCGACCAAGCGGCGGTCGCCGTAGATAAAACCGCGGTTCCACCCAGGTGAGCGGTTACGGCTCCGCCCGCCTGTTTGGCGATAGTGCCAGTCTGAAGGCTGATCAGCTTTCCGCCGAAAGTTCCTTCCGCTGAAATCTTTTGAATGGGCTCCATGACTATTTTCTCAAGTCGAGCTGCTTAAGGACCTTGTTATATCCCTCCGGGTCCTTGCGCTTGAGATAGTTCATGAGCCTCCGCCTTTGGCCAACGAGCATCAAAAGACCGCGTTGTCCCGCGTAGTCTTTTTTGTGCGTCTTAAGGTGAGCAGATATCTGCTTAATCCTTTCGGTAATCAGCGCGGACTGAGTCA
>JAJZJF010000128.1 GCA_021810245.1 bacterium | reverse complement strand
ACAGAACAAAAAAATTTCCTTTTAAACATGGGGCCGCAGCACCCGGCCATGCATGGGGTGGTTCGCCTGCTTTTGGAATTAGACGGCGAGAGAATCGTTCAATCGGAAGCTGAAATTGGATATCTCCACCGCGCTTTTGAGAAACAGTCGGAAAACGAGATTTGGAATAATGTCGTTCCCTATACGGATCGCCTCAATTACGTCTCTCCGCTCATTAACAATGTCGGCTATTGCATGGCGGTCGAGAAATTAGCGGGAATCGAGATTCCCGAGCGCGGGCAGTATCTGCGCACTATCGCCTGCGAGATTTCGCGCGTCACCGATCATTTGACCTGCATTGGCGCTTCGGCGATGGAACTTGGAGCTTTTACGGTGTTTCTCTACTTAATTAAGGCGCGCGAATTTTTATATCAGATGGTGGATCAATTGACCGGCGCTCGTCTGACGACTTCTTACACTCGGGTTGGCGGCGTCAAAGGGGATATGCCCCAAAATTTCGCCGAAAATCTTCGCGAGGTCTTTAAAAAGGTGCGGGAAGCGGTCGTTGATTCGGACAAACTCCTGACTAAAAACCGCATTTTCAGAGACCGGATGGAAAATGTCGGCATCATTTCCCAAGAGGATGCCATCGCCTATGGGATCACCGGCCCTTTTTTGCGTTCGACCGGAGTTCCCTATGATGTCCGGCGCGCGAACCCTTATCTTATCTACAATCGCCTTGATTTTGAGATTCCCGTCGGTTCCAAGGGCGATAATTACGATCGCTATTTAGTGCGCATGGATGAAATCGAGCAAAGCCTACTCATTATCGAACAATGCTTAAAGCAAATCCCCGAAGGCAAGCATTCTCTCGAGGTCTCCGAAATGAAAGACGCCTTTGTCTATCAAGACGCGGGGAAAAAAGGCGATACCGCCTTGTTGAAAAAATACCAGGCGAAAGTGGATAAGACCTTGGAAGGCTATGATAGGGGCGAGGTGGGTGTTGCCCGCGCCGCCAACCATGCCGCCGTTTTGCCGCCCAAAGAAGAGACCTACGGCTCTATTGAAGGGCTGATGAATCATTTTGAGCTGATTATGTGGAATTGGGGCGTTCGGATTCCGGCCGGAGAGACCTATTTCGCGGTGGAAGGCGGAAATGGCGAGCTTGGTTTTCATATTGTCAGCTCCGGAGAAGATCGTCCCTATCGCGTTCGTTGCCGCCCGCCGTGCTTAAACCCCATGGCGGCCCTTTCAAAAATCATCGATGGGGGGTGGGTGGCCGATATTATTCCCACTTTTGGATCTGTCAACATGATTGCGGGAGAATTGGACCGGTAATATGAACGCTATTTCATCTCAGGAAAAAAATCCAAAAGCGGCAGTTTTCTCTTCGGAAGAAGAAAAAATACTCCATTCCTGGACTAAGGCCTATCCGCATCCGATTATGGGCCTTTTAGAGGCCATGCGTCAGGTTCAGACCTGGCATTTGTGCGTGCGCCCGGAAGACGAAGAATATTTGGCGGATCTTTTTAAAACCACCAGAGCCCACGTTCACCAAGTCGCGACTTTCTTTCCATTTTTTACCCAGAAAAAAACCGGAAGAAAACGCATTGGGCTCTGCCACGGGCTTTCCTGCGCGATGGCGGGATCGGATAAAATGGCCGAACTGCTCGAGAAAAAATTACGCGTTAAAGAATTTGAGACGACCCCTGACGGCGAATTTTCATGGGAAGAAATGGAGTGTTTGGGGGCTTGCGAGCACGCTCCGGCGCTTATTGTCAACGAAGAATTGAAAGGCAAGGCGACTGAAAACTTGATTAACGAGATTGCGGCATGACCGAGCCTAAGCGCGGAAATGGTTGGTTCCGACCGAGCATCGGCGAGGAAGTGCCGCATCCAAGTCTGTTGGGGAGCGGCCAGATTCATTACGGAAGGAAACCATGACCGAGCCTAAGCGAGGCCGCTTTCTTAAACAGACTCTGGAAGCGGCATTTCCTCATTTATATTCGGTCAGAAATGGTTGGATACAATGTCCGCACGGAAGGAAACCATGACTAAAATTTTAACGAAGCATTTTGATGAGCCAAATCTTCATGAGCTTGAGACCTACCAGAAATTTGGCGGTTACGAAGGTCTTAAAAAGGCTCTGGGATTAAAACCGGCGGAAGTGACGGCCGAGGTCAAAAAATCCAATCTGCGCGGCCTTGGCGGCGCGGGGTTCTCTACCGGTATGAAATGGGAGACCGTGCCTCCCAAGGATAAATTGCCGGGGCCCAGATATGTCGTCGCCAACGCCGATGAATCCGAGCCCGGATGTTTTAAAGACCGCGTCTTGATTACCAAATCTCCGCATAGCATCCTTGAGGGAATTCTAATTGCTGCTTACGCGATTGGAGCAGAGGATGGCTTCATCTTTATTCGCGGGGAATATGCCGTTCAACATAAAATTCTTTCTGAAGCTATCGCCGAGGCCGAACGGGCAAATTTAATCGGAAAGGATATTTTAGGGAGCGGATTTTCTTGCCGCATTTCCTTGATGCGGGGCGCTGGCGCCTATATCTGCGGCTTAGACACCGCGCTCCTTGAGACAATGGAAGGCAAAAAAGCTTGGCCAAGGCAACCGCCGCCTTTCCCGACCGTGCGCGGACTCATGAATCAACCGACCGTCGTCAATAATGTCGAGACCTTGGCGATGCTTCCGCACATATTGAAAGACGGGAGCGAGGCTTTTGCCAAAATCGGCGTCGCTAAAACCGGCGGAACTGGGGTCTTTTCGATTTCTGGAGACGTTGAAAATCCTGGGATTTATGAGTTCCCGATGGGGACTCCTCTTAGAAAAATGATCGAGGCCGCTGGCGGCATGAAAGGCGGACGAGCGCTTAAGTGCGTCATTCCAGGCGGGGCCTCTACTCCGCCCCTGACCGCTTCTGAAATCGATGTTCCGATGGATTTTGAAAGTTTAAGAGGCCTTGGAACCTTCTTGGGAGCTGGTGGCGTGATGGTTTTAGATGAGACCCGAAACATGCTGGAAACGGCGCATAATATCGAGCGCTTCCTGGCCCATGAATCCTGCGGACAATGCACGCCCTGCCGCGAGGGTTCCGAGTGGACAACAAGGATTTTAGAGCGCATTATGTCCGGCGAAGGCGTTAAAGACGATATTCCTAATCTTCAGCGCGTTGGCGAAAACATCACGGGGAAAGTCATCTGCGCCTTAGGAGACACCGTGGGTATGGTGGTTCGCGGCTTCATGAAAAAATTTCCGGAGGATTTTTCCGCGAAAATCCCCGTGAAAAATGGCAATCAATAAGATCTTCTTGCCGTTCGCGGCGGCGCTCACGGTTTTCGCTTCCTCTTTTGCCTTTTCCAAAACGAAGTCTCCTCTGGCTTGGCCGGTGAGAAATCTTCCAATAGCCATTGGAAACACCGCTTACACCCTCCAATTTTATGGCGATAAACCCGGCTTTCACCATGGCCTTGACATTTTAGAGCCCGCTGGGACTCCGGTTTATTCTCCGGTTTCCGGCAAGATTACGGCGGGGTATTACTACCGAATCAAAATTCCCTATACATTTCAGATCGCCATTGAGGAAAAAGACGGAACGGTCTGGCAGTTTCATCATCTTGATCCAAGAACGATTCCGGCTTCTCTGTTGAATCTAGCGGCGCGCGGGGGAAATATTTCTAGCGGCGCTTTTTTGGGAAGAATTTATAACGCCTCTGAAATGGGATCCGGAATATCTCCACATGTCCACATCAATGTTATAGATTCAGAAGGTCGCTATCAGGAGCCCTTGCGGTTTTTTGCGCCCTTAAAAGATGATGTTTCACCCGTCATTCGCGGGATGTATTTGATTGATTCTAAAAACCGAGTTTTGGCCGTGACGTTCCCCCATTTTTTAGGCCAAGGTGAATTGGTTATTTTTAAGGTTAATATTATTTAGCATTGTCGAGTGTTGTTGGGCAAACTCTTTAGGCGTCAAGCCGTTGAGCGCTCCGTGCGGCCTC
>JAJZJF010000025.1 GCA_021810245.1 bacterium | reverse complement strand
CTTGCTTGTTCTCTTCCGTTTAAAGCTCTGAGCTGCGGCTATGCCGGAGTTTCAGATGGCTGGCAAGACATTCATGCCCATAAAAAAATGGAGTGGCGCTATCCCAAGGCCCTCAACGGCAATATCGCCCTGACCGCAGAAATCCCTTTAAAAAAATCAGTCAAAAGAATGGTCGTGGCCTTGGGGTTTGGGGCTAATGAAAACGAGGCGGCTTTGAGAGCTATTCAATCTCTCTGCGGGGATTTTAGAGAAAAAGTCGAAGAATATATCGCGGGGTGGAGTGAATTTCAGAATCGTTGTTTAAATCTCGGTTCTGAGGGGGAATCAGGTTTTGATATTTACCGGGTCAGCACGTCGGTTTTAAAGACCCACGCCTCAAAACGTTTTTCCGGAGGCCTCATTGCGAGTCTCTCTATTCCCTGGGGTTTTTCCAAGGGTGACGAGGACATCGGGGGATATCATCTGGTCTGGCCTCGGGACATGGTTCAAAGCGCGATGGGCCTTTTAGCCGCCGGCGATGTCGATGGAGCCAAGCACTCTCTTTTGTATCTCGCGGGAACCCAAGAAGCCGACGGTCATTGGCCGCAAAACATGTGGCTAGACGGTAGTTCCTATTGGCCGGGAATTCAGATGGATGAAACCGCTCTTCCTATTATTTTTGCCGATTTCTTAAAAAGAGAAGGGAAAGTTTCTTGCGTCGCCGCATGGCCGATGGTCAAAAAAGCCGCAACCTACCTCTGCCGCTACGGCCCGGTCACGGCCCAAGATAGATGGGAAGAAGATTCCGGATACTCTCCTTATACCTTGGCGGTCGAAATCGCGGCCTTGCTCGCGGCTGCCGATTTTGCTGATGAAAATGGGGAAAAAAATATCGCCGAGCATCTCCGGGAAACGGCGGATCTTTGGAATTTTGAAATCGAGCGCTGGACCTACGCTTCTGACACCGCCTTAGCTAAAAAATATGGCGTTAAAGGATACTATGTCCGCATTACGCCCCAGCAAGAAGATCATGTCAGTTTTCCCAATCAAGAAATGGTAGCCCTTCGCAACCGAAGTTTTGAGGAAAGCCAAATTGCGGCCCAAGAATTGATCAGTCCCGACGCCTTGGCCTTGGTGCGCTTTGGGCTCAGAGCCCCTGATGATCCAAGAATTTTAGACACGGTTAAGGTCATCGACGCGCTTCTTAAGAGCGAAACTAAAACCGGGGTTTCTTGGAGAAGATATAACGGAGATGGCTATGGTGAACATGAGGACGGCTCTCCATTTAATGGAACTGGCGTGGGCCGGCCTTGGCCGCTTTTGGCTTTAGAGCGCGCGATGTATGAATTAGCTTTAGGGCGAAAAAAAGAGGTTCAAGATATTCTTAAAGCTGTCACCAACCAAACTAGCGCTGGCGGTTTGATTCCAGAACAGATCTGGGACGCCCCGGATATTCCAGAGCGCGAACTCTTTAACGGCCGCCCGGCGGGATCGGCTATGCCGCTAGTGTGGGCTCATGCGGAATACATTAAACTGATGCGATCTCTTAGAGATGGAAAAGTTTTTGACATGCCCCTTCAGACCGTAGAACGCTATCAAAAAAAGCGAATGCGGCACTGGGGGCGAATGTGGAGAATGAACCATCGGTTAAGAAGACTCCCGGCCGGGCGGATTCTGAGAATCGGGCTTTTTTCGCCCGCCATCGTGAAATATTCAACCGATGGATGGAAAACCGTCATTGAGGCCGAGGCGCCCGACTGCGGACTGGGGATTTACTGTGTGGATATTAAAAGTCAGGATCTTCCCGTCGGATCCAAAATTTCATTTACTTTCTTTTGGACGGAATCCCAAAAAAAAGAGGAGCAAAAATTTGAGGTTGAAATCGTCACGGAGGAATCTTTTTCAAGCTCCTGGCGCCACGGAAGGTAGCCATGAAAAGTTTGCTTAACGCTTTGCAGGAAGGCCGCTTAGTCGAGCTTCCGGAAACTGACAAAGCCAAGGCTCTGGAATATCTCGCGCACTTAATCGAAGCCATTCCTGATTTGGGGGTTCGCCCGGAGTTGGCCGAGATGATGATGGCCCGCGAAAAATCTCAAAACACGGGAATCGGTCTTGGAGTCGCCTGTCCCCATGTCCGGGCCGAAGGCGAAGGCGAGCTTCTCTGTTCGGTGGGCTGGAGCCCCCAGGGAATTGACTACGGCGCTTCTGACGGGAAAAAAGTTCATCTCGTCGCCATGTATTATATCCCGGTTTCTCAAAAGGGCAATTATTTAAAGGAAGTTTCTTCTCTTGTCGCCGCCGTTCGTCGGGAGGGATGGATTCAATCCATCGCCGACGCGACCGATATCGCGACCGTGAGAGAACGCCTTTTGGACTGGGTTTCAAGCTCCCTTGACCAAAGCGTGCCGGACACCAAGGCGCGAATGATTCGTCTTGAAGCCAAGCAAGCCGAGGCGAGCGCGCTGTCTTCTTCCGTTCCAGCCGCGGAAAGCGCTCCGCTTTCTGTCTTTTCAGTCTTGATTCTTTCGCTTCCGGACCGGCTGTTTGTTTTGAGCGAAAAAACCGATTTGGCCTCCGCGATTGAAAGCGATGCGTCGCTTAAAGAGATCGTCTCGTTAAAGAGTCCTTTCTCAAAGGGAGGCTATTCTTTAACCTTTCGCTCAGTTTCCCACTACGGCGCGAGATCTCTTTATGAGTATCTCGCCGTCAAACCCGCCTAAAAAAGGGACAGTCCCTTTTTTGTTTAGCGCAGAGATTCTTTCATCCGGTACATCGCGGCATCGGCGGCGCGGATAAGTTTAAAAAGGGGACTGTCCCTTTTTCGCGGAGAAAAGTAAAAAATTGGTAAAAACGGGAAAAACCCCTTGACAGTGGGCTAAGCGTGCCTTACACTTAGGGATATGAAGACTCTTTCCCGGTTAGCTTTTCTATTCGCTTTAAGCGCTCTTGGGTATTCCTCTTTTTTCTCGAGCGCCTTTGCGGACTCAAGCTCGGAGAATGGACAATATCTCCCCCCTGCGGTCGTTCAAAAAGAAGAGTCAAAAATAGCCGCTCAAAATGACGATATGGCGGCCGTTGTTCTTAAGGTCAAAAATGATTATCAGGGCCCGCTAACCCCCAATCAACTTGAGGCTTATAAACAATACGTTGCCTCAAGAGAAGCGCTTCGGGATGATATCCGCAAGTATCTCCCCAACATAGACTATAGCAAGACCAACCAAACTCACAACGAGTTAATTCAGGCTTTTCAAGAACATCCTGATTTAGTGCAAGCTCTTAACGTCTTTGGCCGGGAAAGCGCGCTTAATTTAGAGAAAATACAGAACACTCCCAAGACGGGAATGCCGTTTTTGTCAGCCATCATCCATGCCGATGGGTTTGGGAGAGACATTCTCAAGACCTTCGCCCCCGGCGGCTCTCAAAGTCAAGCGCCAGCCAGCGCCGCCGATCATCTCCTGCAAGGGCAACTTGCCCTCGATTCTGGAGACGATAAAGCCGCGCTCAAAGACGCCAAAGCGGCGGCAAAAGTGGATCCTCAAAACCCTTCCGCTCAAACTCTTTTAGCCGAAGCGGCTTTTAAAACCGGAGACTATCCTGAGGCCGCCTCTGCCGCTCAAGAAATCCTGCAAAAAAATCCCAAGGATAAGACCGCCATGGCCATTTACGGGCTTTCAGAAGGGCGCAATCCTAGGGTCGATGAGACGAGTAATTCCTCCGCTCAAGACTCTTCCTTGCCTTCTCTATCAAACGCTTCTCTTGCCGCTCAAGCCTCAGGAGGAATTAATTCTAACCCCTCATCCCAAAATTTATCGGGGTCATCTTCTTCCCGCGCGATGCCCGCGCCCTTGGACGCTCATTTAGCTTTTCAGATGGGAAATTATAGAGACGCCTTGGCGGAAGCCAATTCCGCGCTTAAAAAAAACCCCGCGAATTTCTCAGCGGATCTCTTGGCGGCTCAGTCCTACGCTGGGATGGGAGATTACGGATCCGCTTTAAAGCGGGTCCAGGCAGGATTAAAAACCTCGCCCAATAATTCAAAACTCCTCAATTTGCGCTCTCAACTTCTCTCAAGACAGGGGCATTATCATCTAGCTTTGGCGGCCTCTGATATCGTTTTGGAGGGAAATCCCCAAAATGCGGAAGGCTACTATAGCCGCGCGATGGCCTTAGCCGGACTCGGAGACAAAAAGGGAGTCGTCGAATCTCTTAAAAAAGCCGCGGAGCTCGATCTCAAATATCAAAGATTAGCCGAGAAGGCGGCGAGCCTACCCCTTAATTCCGATTTAAGGCTTTTATTTAGCCAGACAAAACAAGAGCTTAATCCAATACCTAAAGCCCTGGGATTCCATTGGGAAATGATTTTGGGACTCATCCTTTTGAGCTTGTCCGGAATCCTTCTCATTAAACGCAGGAACTCCGGCTCTGCCATGGAGGCTCAGAGCCCTCTTCCGGCCTCAGAGGGAAGAACCGTTATTCTTTCCGAAAACCGGATCGCGGGGCAATATCAAATCACTCGCCGCATCGGCTCTGGCGGAATGGGACTGGTCTATGAGGGAACCGATGTCAATTTGGGCCGACGAGTGGCCATTAAACATCTGAGAGAGGACTTACAGAGAAATCCCCAGGAGAAAGAACGCTTTTTATCCGAGGCGCGTTTGGTCGCCTCTTTAGATCATCCCAATATCCTTCGAATATATTCAATCGCGGAAGAAAAAGGAGAAATCTATCTCATCTTCGAATTTATCGAAGGCAAAACCTTGGATGAATGGACCCAGGGCCGAAAAATTAACCTCTCCCAGGCTCTTCAGGTTTATAAAGCGGTGGCGCAAGCTTTGGATTACGCCCACGCTAAGGGCGTCATTCATCGCGACCTCAAGCCTTCCAATATCATGATTGGAAATAATGGAGTAGTCCATGTAATGGATTTTGGAGTCGCCCGACTTTCCAAAGACCCGTCTTTAACTTCCCAGATGACGAGAACCATCGTCGGCACTCCGGCTTATATGGCGCCTGAAACTCAAGATGGATTTATCTCCAAAGAATCCGACATTTACGGCCTTGCCGTCTGCGTCTATGAATCATTGACTGGCCAGTTGCCGTTTACTGCCACTCCCACCGGTACCGTCAATAAAATTAAGCGCGTTTATCCTCTGCTTTCCAGTTTCGGCTTCCCCAAGGCGGTGGATTTGGTTTTCAATCGCGCTTTTGATCCCAATCCCAATTTGCGCTTTAAAAGCGCCCGAGAATTTATATCGGAAATGGAGAAATTTTCCGGCGTCGGCTTGCCGGCATAGAGGAAGACATGGCTAAGACAGATATCATAGAAGCTCGAAGGGCTCTCAGGCGCAAAAAGCGCGACAGAAAGGGCGGAGGTTTTTTTTGGCTGTGGAACAAAATTCGCTCTGCTCTGGGATTGGTCTCTGAAGAAGCCGGAACGGGAGGAGCCTTATCAGGAGGCGGCGCCGCGAGTTCCGCCGCGTCCCAAGCTTTGGAGGCGGGGGAAGGCCTTGCGCGTGTTTCCGTCCTTAGCCCTCAAGCGGGAGTTGCGGCTTCTTCCAGCTCCATTTGGGCTGGCCGAGCTGCCATGGCCGCCGTAGGGCTTGGGGTTGTCGCCGCTGGAGCCTTGGGTCTTTCGCATCGGTTTCCGAATTCTTCCGCGCAAGCAGGGCCTCATTTCGGCCCCATCGCGTCTTTAATTCATATTTTTCGTCCGCAATATGGAGCCTCAAACGCAAATTCTTCCGCCAAATTGAGCGCATCGGGAAATCTCGCGAGCGCCTCTTCTCAAAGTTCTGGAAATGCGTCGGCCCAAGGCGGCGCTAAAACAGGAAATTCGGGCGCCGCTAAAAACTCCGGGAAGGCCGCGGCTTTTCCAAGCGCCTTTAATGGGCTTCCCTCGGCGAAACTCAGCACGGATTTAAATGACGGAGGCCCCGTTGCGGCTCAGGCTCTTAAAGAAGCGGGGCAAGCGGCCCAAGAGGCGGCCTTGGTCAAAAACGGGAGTTTCAGCCCCGACAATAAAATTGCCGTAACCCCAATGATCGCAACCCCATTGTCTCCGTATCTTGTGGCTGGGGTTTCCGTGGGGAGCAAGGGCCGAGGTTTTAGCCGCTCTTTTGGAGGACTGCGCGGAATGTCGGAATATGTTCATCCGATGGACACCTCCGCTTCCGGCTGCGCTTCAGGGAGTTCTTCCTGCGATTCTGCCGCCGGAAACGCCATTAACCAATGGCAAAACGCGCCGATTGTCGGCAGTGGAGATGGAATTTCCATGGGCGGAGCCGATGCCGGAACGGCGGATAACCCTCCCGCCGCAAACCCCACGGGTTCTGGTGGCGGCGCGGGCTCTGGTGTCCCAGGAACCGCCCTCGCCGGGGATATTTCCAATGTCTGTTCCTCCGATCAAATCCAAAAAGGCTATATCTCTCAAGGCGGCGCCTGTGTCCCCGGGTTTACCCCTGGCGGAACCAATGCTTCGCCGTGGCAAAATGATTTACAGACGGCGAATATGCTCATAGAAACTCTCAGTGGCATGATGTTTGTAGGATCTCTACTCTTGTCTTTGTTTTGGTCACTTATTACTCTCGCCGACTCTTTGGGTCCTTTTGGAGCAGCATTGGATGCTATGGCGGCATTCGTACAACAGCACATCGAAATTCTGGGCGGCCTTGTTCTCGCTATGGCCGGATATGTCATCTATCTGAGTACAAGAATCGGCGCGGAGGGCGGGCACTGGCAAGCGCTTAATACCGGAATTGTCGGCGGAATGCTCGCTGCCGGAGCTGGAATCCTCATGACCGACAATATGGCATTTAACACCATTGAATCTCAAGGTTATCTTCTTCTATCTTTGGCTCCTTTGGCCATGATGATTACGACGTTGCTTGGAATCACTTAAGTAGGAGGCTAAGTTTATGAAAAAAGCGACTCTTAATTTAAAGGAAATGCCACGAGGAGTCGTCAGCGCTCCGGTAAAAAAAGAGAAAAAAAGAGGGGGTCTGGCTTGGTTTTGGGATAAGATCACTTCCCCTTTCTCCGGCACAACCGAAAGTGAGGCCTTGGAAAAGCCTGTCGCCTCTAGCCGCGAGAAATCAAGAGGAGCTTTGTTTTGGCTCTGGAGCAAAATTCGGGCCCCATTTGTGAGCGGCGCTGAAGATGTGGACGCCGCTATTACCAATAAAATCGGGGAACTTGGAGGAATTGAAGATTCGGCGCAAGGACTGGCCTCTTCTGCCTCAGACGCCGGAGAAGCCCTTCAAGGAACTGGAAGCTTAACCGAAGAAGCCGGTAGTCTTAGCCGACAATTTGACGAATTGGCTTCGCGAGTGGCGGCGCGGGTGGGCGCCGAGGCCTCTCCCTGGGTTGGAAAAGCGATTATGGCGGCCGTTGCCACCGGAGTCGTTGGAACCGGCATTTTGGCGGCGCGGCATTTTATGGGAAATTCCGGCTCTTTTAAAAGCCCTTACGGCGCCATCGCCTCCGGAATTAACGCCCATCCCTCAGGCCCTAATAATCTCGCTAACGAAGCCCCTACGGGATCTATCGGAGCGGGAGAAAACACAACGGCTGGAGCCAACACGGCAGCGGGCAAGGCGGCAACGACCCCCAATACCGGAAAAGCGGCGGCGGTTAATATTCCAACTCCTCCGGGAGGGAAAGCTCAAAATCCCGGAAGTTTGGCCATGCCCTCTAACACTTCGTTTGGCGGCGGCGCCCCGCTCGAGGGAGGCGGAGCCGCGCCTCAATATGCCGCTCAAGCGGCCCAAGAGGCGGCCATGGCTAAAAACGCCATTGCCTGGAGCCCTCAGGCTAGCGTAAGCCCGATGAGTATCCGCGGCGGCGCGATGAATGTTGGCAGCATGGGCTTTAGAGGCGGGAAAGCGTTTAATAGTGGGCGAAGCCTCGCGGCTTTGCGATCGGCCGTTGGATATAACGCGGGCATGAACGGCGCCAGTTATTCAGGCGACGCTCAAAACGCCATCAATCAATTCGACAATCAAATGACCTCTGGCGGCGGAATCTCTCAAGGCGGCATCACCACCGGAAGCGCGGACTCCGGAAATTCCGTAGGCGGAAACACTCCTGCTATGATGGGTGGAAGTGGGGGTGGAGGTGGGTACGGAACATCAACGGCTGGAGACATTGGGAACGTCTGTAGTCAAGACCAACTCAGCAAAGGCTACGTCTCCCAAGGCGGGACTTGCGTTCCCTATTACGGTAACCCCGGCCCGCAACAGGCCAGCCCGTGGCAAGGCCTAGCTAATATCTTGCAGATACTTGTGGGAATTTCTGGCGCTTTGTTGCTAACAGCGGGAGTTTTAATCACGACAGGTTGGGCAGATCCTCTTTTTCAGGCATGGCAAATCCCAATTGGAATGATGATTGCGGGTTTTGTAGCGGTTATTGGTCTAGGTGAGCTTTTTATGGCCAATACCATTGCCCAGATGGGAGGACAACATCAAGCAGTTGTTGCTCAAATGATGGGCGTTGCCACAATCGCTGGAGCTATTACCACAATGCTAACTGGTGGCGCTGGAGGATCGTGGTGGGGACTCGTGCCTGCCCTTGCAGGCGTCTTTGACCTGTTAGGTTCTTTAATCGGAGGTTAAAAGTCGCTTGGCTTGCGTCTGTCAGCTTCGAATCCCTTCCTAATGCAGAACGGAAGGGGGGGATTCCCGCTCACCCGCGCTCGGCTTTGCCTTGCGCTCCTTCGCGGCCCGCCGCGGATAAAAAGCCAAATCGTTGGCTTTTTCCCGTCGGCTTCGAATCTTTTCTTAAAAAACGGAAGGGGGGGGATTCGAACCCCCGAGGGGCTTGCACCCCTGGCAGTTTTCGAGACTGCTCGTTTCGACCGCTCACGCACCCTTCCCTGCAAAGAGTAAAAAGAAAAAGGGGACAGTCCCCTTTTTACTCCTTCTCATTTTACAAAAAAAGGGGACTGTCCCCTTTTTCCCTTTTTGCTAAAATAAATTGTGTTTAAGATCGGAGTCCTTCAAAATCATCCGCGCTTTTTGAGGGTTCGGGAAAATATCACGGACGCCCTTGGTCTCATGGAGAAATCGCGCGCGGATTTATGGGTCTTGCCGGAATTTTTCGCGACCGGATATAATTTCAAGACTAAAGAAGAAGTTTCATCCGTCGCCGAACCCGTCTCTGGCGGAATGACTTCGGGCCTTTTAAGGTCCTGGGCAAAGAAAAATGATTGCGCCATCATCGCGGGTCTCCCCGAAAAATCGGGGGCCAAACTCTATAACAGCGCGGTTTTTGTGACCGGCAATTCCGTCTCTGTTTACCGAAAAACCCATCTTTTTGGCGCCGAGAAAAAATTCTTTTCTCCCGGCAATACCGGATTTTGGACGCGCTCATTTAAGGGCGTTCAAGTGGGAGTGATGATCTGCTTTGACTGGTTTTTTCCGGAATCGGCGAGAACTCTCGCTCTTAAGGGCGCTCAAGTAATCCTCCACCCTTCGAATCTAGTCTTGCCCTGGGCGCCTGAGGGAATGAAAATTCGTAGCCTTGAAAACCGCGTTTTTGCTGCGACCGCCAACCGCGTTGGATCGGAAAGAGGCCTTCGATATATCGGCTCTTCTCAAATCACAAACCCCCGCGGGGAAGTTTTATCTCGCCTGGGTAAAACGCGCCCCGGGATTTCCGTTGTCTCTATTGATCCCTCAAAAGCGCTTGACAAAAAAATCAACAAGGCCAACGACCTTTTTAAAGACCGCAGGGAGAAATTTTATGCCTGAATTAAAGCCAAAGCCCGTTCGCGCCTCTTTAACTCAAATTTCGGATTTGACAAGCCCGGTCAACGCCAACATCAACGGCTCGGTTTTTGGCGGGGTGATTTTGGCCATCGTGGACAAAGCCGCGGCGGTTTGCGCCATGAGACACGCGGAAAAGCCCTGCGTGACCGTCGCGATGGAAAGAGTTGAATTCTTGGTGCCTATCTATATCGGCGACTATATCATCGCCGAGGCGCATATTAATTTCGCGGGAAAAAGCTCCATGGAGGTGGGGGTCGAGGTCTACGCGGAAAATTTGTCGAGCGGAACGCGAAGGCACACGAATTCTTGCTTGGTGACCATGGTGGCTGTCGGACCGGACGGGCGCCCAACCGCCATTCCTCCTCTTTCCATTGAAACCCCGGAAGAGAAAACTCGCTTTGAAGAGGCGCGAGCGCGTCACCAAAACCGCCGCGCTCAAAAGATTAAGCCCCATGAGGCTTAATCTCTACTGAAATTTCAGAATCTTTAATTTTTGAGAGTCATGACCTGGGTCTTGGCGGTCTTTCCCGTTTCCAGGTAAATTTTGAGCTTGGCCAAACAGTCTTCCCATCCCGCCCGCGCGCCTATTAAGTATTTAGTCAATTGCGGTTTTGTCGAAAACCCGGGATGAATCAGCGTAACCCTGGAATGTTGTCCTTGAGCTTCAATAAAGATGGTTGATAGCGGCGGATGTTTCCATTTGGGGCTCACTTCCCAAATCCAGGCGATTTTTTTGCCAACTTCTAGATCGACAAAGACCCCGTTGACCTCCCCAGTCGCGGTATGAGGCGGAAACAATCGCTTTGATTTCTCTCCCGAGGTTTTAATCGTGGGCCAAAGAAGGCGAAACCGCCCCATATTTCTGGCATTGGTTTCCGCGCCTTCCAGCCACCAGCGGCATAAGGCTCTAGCCGAGGTCAACGCCTTATAAATTCTTTTAGGAGTCGCCTTGATCTCAATACTCAAGCGAATATCCTGGGTTTTAGACGATTTTTTTTCCATAAAATTAACAAGCCCACGGGGAGAATCGAACTCCCGACCTACCGCTTACAAGGCGGTTGCTCTGCCCCTGAGCTACGTGGGCGAATATCTGATTTTAGCGTATTTTAAGCGATAATTCTTCGATGAGAAGAGTCTTGGCATCCGCGTCAATGAGAAGATAAGAAATCCCGAGATAAATAAAAATCCCTAAAAGGCTAAACCCAATTAGTCCAATCCAGGTTCCGATCAGGGCGTGGAAAAAAAATCCGAAAATGCCCAAGGCTAAAGAGGATATTGCCGGACGAAGAATCGAACTTAAGAGAAACTCAAAAATCCCTAGTCTGAGAGTGAGAGCGTGAGTCCAAATTAAAAATGGGGCGGCAACTAGGATTTCAGCGATCAACATTCCAGCCGCCGCGCCGTTAATTCCCCAGCGGGGAATTAAAACAAACCACAAGGGAAAAAGAAAGGCGAACTTTAAAATCCAAGCGTAGCTGACCCAATGAGGATTTCCCCGGGCCGAAGCGATTTGACTTGGCATATAGATCGAGAGATTAAGCAAATTGGCGATGACCAGCATCCGAAAAGGCCAGGTACAGGCCTGGCTAAAACTTGTTCCCAACCACAAACTCATGAATTGGGGAATCAAAATAAAAGAAAAAATTGATAGCGGAAAAAGCGCGAAAAAAGAAAGCTCCGCGGCTTTTAAATAAATTCTTCTTAGGCGCTCTTCCTCGCCTTTTCCAATGAGTTCGGACAAAATCGGAAAAGAGACGGCGGCGACCGAAGCGGAGATAGAATTAAATTTTTGAGCGAGGCTGGCCGAAAGAGAATAATATCCTAATTGTGTTAAACTCAACCAAAAACCCACCGCCGCGCGGTCTCCCTGGGACACCAAGGTCACGAAAATGAGAGGCAAGGCGCTTTTAGCGGCGAAAGAAAGATAATCTTTTCTGTCTTGGGGCAGAACTCTTGAAGAAGGCCGCGAAAAAAGCGGATAGACGAAAAATAACCCGGCCAGACTGAGAACTAATTGCGAGAAAATAAATAGAACCGCAATCGCCTTCAACTGAAAGCCAAAATAGACCAAAAGCGACGCGCCGCCGGTAATCAAAAATGCCTGAACAGCGAGAAAGGTATTAGCCAGAGAAAAACGCTTAAGCCCCCAAAGAAGGTTAAAGAAAAATTGCGCCATAAAATAAAAAGGAATCGAAAGAGAGATGAGGGCAAAAACCGCAGACCCGGAAGCGGCGGAAGGGCCGTGTAAAAAGCGATTGGCTAGGATATGGCGCGACTCAAAGACCAGAATTGCCGCCGCCGTTCCAGAAGCAAAAACGTAAAGAAATGTTTTTCGCAAAAAAAACGCCAAATCTCCGCGACGCTCGATGATTTCCTGCCATTTGGAAGTAAAATATTGAGCCGCGTAAAAACTTCCAAAATTAAAGATCAGGGCATAGCTTAAAAGACTCCAGATGAAGGTGTAAAAACCATATCCTCCAGCGCCAAGGTGTCTCACCAACCAAGGCGTCAATAGAAACGACAGAATAAATACCGCGCCTTGACCGAGGAGATTACTCAAGACTCCGCGCAATATTTTTTTCCCCAGAGAAGAGGGGGCTATTCCCTGATTGCTCAAGATTTTTTAGCCTCTAATTCGCGACGGTAATGGGTGGAAATCGCGGCAAAAACGTTATCGGGAGACAGATGCCCCATACAAGGGTGATTTCCGCAATTCATATAATTGAGCACTCCAAAGCCTTCCTTGCGGATACCGCCTAGCACGCAGGGCATGCAAGACAAGTTGAGCTTAATTTCCAGATGTTTTTGAGGGTCCCAAAATATTCCTAGTTCTCTCGGCGAGGTTGGTCCATAAAGGGTCACGGTCGGAACTTGCATGGCCATTGCCGCTTTAGACAATCCAGTGTCCGACGCCAGAAATAAATCACACCGGGAGATTTCCGAAAAAGTCTCAGGCAATGTCCGCTTGGCAATTAGGTCTTCATATGGAAAATCTGCCGCATGAGCGAAAATCAAGGATTCGGGTTTTTCATCAGGGCCGCCCAAGAGACAAATATCGACCCCATATTTTCTATAAAGCATCCGGGAAAGAATCACCCAGTTTTTAGCCGACCATATTTTACTATACTGGCTTTTTTCTGATCCAATGTGAATGCCAATTCTTGCAGAAGGATGTTTTTCTCCTGGCGGGAAATGGCGGCCTAAACTCTCAAGTCTAGTCGTCATCTCTGAAGATCCTTCAATTCCCAGTGGAGAGAGAAGACTAAGCCCTTTTAAAACAGCGTGTTCGGAATTCGGTTCATCAATCCAAATTTTAAAATTAAGCGACAAGAAACGCTCAAAATCTTGCCCCAAAAATATTCTGTGCAGGTAAAAAACAAGGTTCTTGAGGCTTGAGATTGGAAAAATCCGCCGACAATGTCCAACTCGAATCGGGATAGACAAAAGAGAATCAAGAAAGCGGACTGGAGAAGAAGGCGCGACAATCACAAGATCGAAATTTCCAGAACGAATTCTGGTGTTGACTCTTTGAGATTCCTTCCAAGTATGAGGAATTTCCTCAACCCACACTTCATCAGATACTCCAGTCGCTGGAATTAATTCATTGGCAGTTGGATAATCATTGGCCATAAAAACGATATGTGCCTTGGGAAATCCTTTCCTCAGGGAAGAAAGCATTGGCAGGAGAAAAATGGCGTCTCCGATAGCTGCATATCCGACGATTAAAATATTCCGAACATCGCTAGCATTGATAAGAGATTTCTCTGTTTTCGGAACAAAAAATATTCGAATGGAGGACAAACGAAGAATATTTAAAATCCAAAGGGCTCCGCGCCCTATTTTCGACATTTTTACGGATAGAGTCTGAAAAGAAGGCATAAAAGAGGCTTAAGCATCTGATACCAGCCGATCCCGGGAGATATCTTCGTAAAACTAGAACCCCTCAGGTTTTCTGGGTAGCGTCTTGAAACGGGAATCTCGCATACTTTTTTACCCGTCCGAATCGCCTTCCAAGCCAGATACTGTTCGATTTCATATTTCTGGAAGCGCTCTTGAAAAATAAGATCGCCTAAAGATTTTAGGAAAGAGGCGGAGAATGCGCGATATCCATTGGTCGTGTCGGTCATCCACTTAAGAGAAGCTAACGAAAAAATCGGCGCGTGGACCAAGCGAATGGCCCAATAGCGATAAGAGGGGGTATTTTGATGGCGGCCTCCCGGCAAAAACCTGGAACCTTGGACATAATCGAAGCCTTCTTCCAGTTTTTCGATGAATCGAGAAATAGCCTCAGGATCGTCGCGATCATTGCCGTTAATCATGACGAGGCCTTTATAATTTTGCTTGAGCGCCCAATCTAATCCAGCCTTGATGTTCGCGCTAAGACCCTGATTTTTTTCAAGCCGAACAATTCCGCGCAAGGCAAAACGCGCAATCAAATCAGAAGGAGTAGAGCCGTCAGAAGAGCCGTCATCGCCGATAACGACGTCAAAATTTCTTTTCTCTGGCAGGGGAAATCGCGAGAGCTGTGCGGCAAGCTTAGTCCCCTCGTTGTAAACAAAAATACAGACAAGATATGAATGGCCCTGAGAGGCGCTCTCCTCGTAGCGATAGGCTGGAACCTGTTTCATGAGGTTTTTTTAATCCGCGAAAAGATATCTTTAGACCCCAATACGGCAAGAATACACAAACAGGGAATAACTGAAGCGGTATAGCGGGGTTCGCCTTGAGTTAAGAGGTGAATATTCATGTAGAAAACGATCGCAAAGAGAATTTCCGCTTCCGGAAACGCCCAGCCAGCATAAATGCCCCATAAAGCCGCTGACATAAAAGCAAGCTCTAAAATTTTAGCGAAGGCTCTTTCACCCGCCGCAAACCAAGCTCCACTAGAGACGTAATCATAAAAACTGCCTTTTAAGCGCAAAGCATGTTCGGCCCAATCGCCGTGAAACCAAATATAATCAAAACGCTCTAGACAAAACTGCGCATAACGCCACGGGTGCGCCTTGATCTGCCGAAGGGCCATCTTTTTTGAAACGGGGCCTATGCGCGGATCCTTGGAGAAAAAATAGGTTTTGAGAGGTTCTGGCAAATCCGGATCGGGAATGCCGCGAACCCCATTGGTTCCTTGATAAAGAGCGTGCCAGCCCATGCCGTCTTCAAAAATAACGGCGCGGCCCAGCTGACGATCATTTCTGATGATCCAAGGCAAGAGTGGAATGTAAGAACATAACAACAGCATGAATATCCCTTTATAGGGAATGCGAATTTTTAAAATGAAATAAAAAAATAAAATAAGAAAAATTGGCAAAACAAGAAAGGTTGACTTGGCTAAAAGACTAAATCCAATTGCAAGCCCCAAAATCGACCAGCGCTGTATCAATTTGGGACTTTTCAAAGTCCATAGAGCCGCCCATGTAATCAGGACGCATTGCAAAGTTTGTAGGGTTTCAGGTCCAATGGTGAATATCAGCCCAATCTGAGTAGGATTCAATGCAAACAAAACAGACGCCCAAACAGCGGTAGAAGACGAAAAAAAAGACATCGCAATTTGATACAAGAAAAAAACAGAGAAACAATTGATTAAAATTTGAATTAAAAATATCTGCGCAGTGGCCTTGTAACTTGTATTTCTCGTTGTCCAATAAATGCCATCTAAAAAGAGCGGATAAAGAGGCAGGCGAAACGCAGAAGGAGTTTTTCCATCATAGCTGTAAACTCCGTCTTTAAGAAGATGCACCGCGAGTTTTTGATATTCCCAAGGGGCTCTGCTGGTGATGCTTTGGCCGGAACCTGAGAAGAAATATCCGATCCGAACAACAAAAGCCAAAGCTAGAATAAGAAGAATCTGAGGTTTCAAAAAATTTCGCATAGGCTGGACAAAGTTTATCATAAGGAGCGGTAAATGTTAAGAGTTTTTCTGGCTGTTGCCGACCAAGGAAAAGATTTCGCTCTTAATAAGCCTTTTTCTCTCATAGAAAATCGCCAAGACTCATCATCAGCTATTTTAATTAAAGCGGCGAGAATTTCTTCTTCATTGGCGGGGTCTAATTGAACTGCCGCGTTTCCGCAAACTTCTGGAATCGCGGTCTTATTTGAAGTGATGACGGGAACTCCGCAAGCCATAGCTTCAAGAATCGGAAGGCCAAAACCCTCATAGAGAGATGGATAAAGAAGACAAAGAGACAAGTTGTAAAGCGCGATTAAATCTTTAAAAGGGACATACCCCAAATAGCGCGCTCTATTTGAAATTTTGAGATTTTCGGCCAAAGCGAGAGCTTCATTTCCTAAGCTCCCGAGATGTCCAACTAAAACAAGCCCGATATCCGAAAAGGTCTTCGGGAGATGGGTAAAGGCCCTCATAGATGCCCTAGGATCGCTCCAAGGATCGAAAGGCCCGATCATCAGAAAAAAGCGTTTTGGCAACTGGTAGTGGCGGCTCGTTTCAAACAACAATTGAGAATCCAAAGGCTTAAACGTGTCACAATCGACCCCCAAATGAATCACCTCGATTTTTTCAGGGGCAATCTTCCAATATTTGACCATGTCTTGTTTGGTATATTCCGATATCGCAATCATGCGGTCCACGGCTTTAAGCCCGGGGAAAATTATTTTTTCATACAAATTTTTTAGATAAGAGCTTCCCCATTCGGGATGGACTATCGGAAAAAGATCGTAAATAGTGGTCACCGTCTTAAGCCAATGATGCCGAGGGATACGGTGGGCATGATACACATCGACGTGTCGAGAAGAGAGATAGGTCTCAATCATGGGGAGATTTAGATCCCACTCTAACCTATGAATTAAAGACTCGGGAAGGCGCGGAACAAATCTCTGAAAACGCGGATGCTCTATTTGGGGCAAGAGATTTTTTTTCTTTGAGTAGGAGCGAAAGAAATAACTAAACAGGGCGTAGTCATTTTCTAAATCTAAGAGGAGAAGCTCGCGCGTTAGGTTTCTAATATAGGCGCTGACTCCGCCTCCGCCCCAGCCGTGAAGAGATTCCTCAATGGCTATGAGCATGAAAACCGGTTATCGAGAGGCCGGAGTATTGGGCGGGGGTTGGGTCGGCGCCGGAGCCAAGAGCCCGAGCTCGATACCCTTGACCACGGCTTCGGTGCGATTGGCCACGCGAAGTTTTTGGAACATATTGTTTAAATGATTCTTAATGGTCTTAACCGCGCAGCCCATGTTCGAGGCCATCTCTTTATTGGAAAGCCCCTGGCTTAAGTAAAGTAGCGCCTTAATTTCCGACTGAGTCAAGGCCGCTGAAGACGGACGCTTAAGCCCTTCGGAGAGTTGACGAAGGCCTTGTAGGACGATTTTAACAATGGGCGCCGGAATAAACGCCCCGTCTTTGGCGAAATTTCTAAGAGCCGATAAAAGTTCCGAAGCTGGAAGCATCTTCGATAAATATCCATTCGCCCCGGCCTGAACCGCCTCTAAGACATGCTCTTGGTCCTCGTAGCTGGAAAGCATCATGACCAACGCCTGGGGGCAATCCTTCCGCACTTCGCGGGTCGCGGCGATTCCGTCTAATAGCGGGAGCTTGATATCCATCAAAATGATATCGGGATTGAGTTTTTTTGCGAGACGCACCGCCTCATGTCCGTCAGAAGCCGTTCCGACGACCTGGAGGGTCTTATCGTTGGCTAAAACATCTTCGATTCCTTCTCTAAAGAGGGTTTGATCGTCCGCAATAAGAACTCTGATTCTTTTGCCAGCCTGATTGTCTGCCATAGTAGTAACAGGATGCCATATCCTTTCAAAAAAAACAAGGGGGTTGTAAGGCGTCGCCGCTAAGGAACCTCAATCGAGCCGTTGGCCAGGGTTAAACCCGCAGGAACGATTTTAAAAGGTGTATCAGAATTAGGATAAAATGGAATCTCTTGATGGGCCCACCAACCAAGCAAAAAATGAGGAATGGGAACCGGGCCTAGGCGCAAGCTTTCAACGGAAAGCTTTAAAGAGGAACCGTCTTTTTCCGGCTCGGGCAGAATTTGCGCGCTAAGCCTTAGCTGTAAAGGAATTTTTCCCCATTGAGCCTCCAGTTTTAAATCTTTATCAATGGATAAATCCTTGATGACTAAGCCCGGCGCGCGCTTTGCGGCAAAAGCGGCCAAGTCCGATGAAGAAACAGCGGCCGAAAATAAATCCAACTCTTTCATTTTCAAAAATCGGATATCTCCATCCCATTTCTTTTGCTGGCTAAGAACCGGAAACAAGGAGAGATTTTTCAGTTTTAGGCGCAAATTCGAGACGGCAAGCCCGCGAAGATAAATGACAGAGGCGCTTAACTCCGCTTCGGGATAAGAGGCGCTTTCGGAGTCCCAATCACCCAAATTCAAGGTTAGATTTTCCGCCTCGACGTTTTTTATCGAATAAAACTGAAAATGGATTTTCTTGTCCCTAAACGGCGGAGTTTTAAAGCGCTTTTGCTGAAATAAAATAGCGAGACTTTGGTCCGGCAATTTCCACTGAGCGGCTTGCCGATAAGCCGATAAAAACCAGCCATCGGGATCCAAAGCGGTGTCGCGAGCTTTTCTCAGGCCTCCAATGACCCCTAGAGGTCCTAAAGAGTCCGTTTTTAACAAGAGAAATTCCGAGAATTCGCATAATCTTTTATGTGGAGGAATTGGAAAAATTTTTTTAAGGCCGAGATAGTCATGCATCCAGCCGAAATTAGGCCCATTAAAATAGGTGTCATTGGCGACCAGGGTCATGGTATTTAAAGGAAGCGCGGGATCGGAAAGTTTTTCGGCCGTCTCAAGAATGCTTTGAATGGGCCAATTTTGATTAAGCGGCGGATTAGAAGGAAATAACGGTATCGAGTGCAACGGCGTTGGAATATCGAAAGGAGAAATCCAATGCGTGTTGAGATTGGCGACGGTCAAAATCTGAAATCCCGCCACGAACCACAAAACCAAATTAGGCCAGGCGGATGCCGCCGCAATTGCCAAGCCCGGAAGACCTGGCAATAGAAATCTTAATTGTTTATTGGGAACCAGTGTCCAAAAAACGTAAGAGGATACCACAGTCGCCAAAATCACCCATCCCCAATCCCGGTGGCGCTTATACTGCGCCGTTAAGATTCCCGCTAGTCCCACGGCCCAAACAAAAGGGCCTAAACCGTCAAGCATGCTAAATAAGTAGGAGATAACGCCGCCATTCCAAAGAGGAACCGCCATGTCTGAGGAAGCTTGAGATAATCGCGGGATCAAGGTCGGCAGATGATACGCATACCAAGGAAGAAATAAGAGAGACGAAAATGCCGCAGAAGCGATAATTTTCCAACGCTTATGCGGAAATTTGAGATTTCCCGCCGCCACGACTAAAATGGGGATGAAATAGGAAAAAAAACTCCATTTCATCATCATCCCCGCGGCGAAAAGAAAACCGAAGAGAATACTGCCGGCCCATTGAGAAAAACCCTCTGAAATCAAAAAACCCCATAAGGCCGCTGCGGCAATGGCGGCGGTCGGCATGTCCATTAATTGTGTCGTGGTCATTTGCCAGACCACGGGCGAAGCGCAAAAAGAAGCGGCAGCTAGGGTCGCGGTATAATCGGGGCGAAAGAAATAAGAACAGGCAAAAACCGACAAACAAAGGAGAATGAAATAGGCGTAATTGACCCACAAAGCCGCTGTGGCCGGAGTCGAGCTGGAATAAGCCGCAATTAAGCTGAGATGGTAAAGAGGAGGAAAGGGAGGCATTCCGCTTTTAGGCGGAAGAGTAAACACGCTTTTAAAATCCCATTTCCCGCCGCGAAGCGCCTGCCAATAATCCCAGGCGATGTCCATATGCTCCGCCTGATCCCAAGAGGGGGGCAACTGGTCTTGCCGGATAAAAGATTTGAGAAGAAGCCCTTCCCAGAAAATAAAGGCGAAAAGGCCCAACAGGCTCAGGCTGAGCATCAAGAGTCTTTTGTTGCGCGCGCGCTTAAGAATGGTTAAATCTTCCTCGAGGCTTTGGGCAGGATTGGCCATTGGCATACAGAATACAAAAATTTTTGTAGAATGAGGAAGACCGCACAGGAGAAAAATATGGAAAAAGTTTTTGAAATTAAATTCGGGACCGATGGCTGGAGAGGAATGATCGCGCGAGAATTTACCTTTCACAATGTCCGCCGCGTCTCCCAGGCGATGGCGCAATATATGAGGGAAGAAGCCCTTAAGGAAAAAAAATCCGTCCCGCCCATCGTGATTGGATATGACCGGCGTTTTCAGTCCGAGGTTTTCGCCAAGGAAGCGGCGAGGGTCTTTTCAGGAAACAAAATCAAAACCATTCTTTCATCTGAAACCTTGACGACTCCGGCCGTAAGTTTCTTGACCCATAAACTCAAATCCTGGGGACTCGTCGTCACTGCTAGTCACAACCCGCCCACCTACAACGGAATTAAAATCAAGCATGACGGCCGCGGCGCGATGGAGACCATTACCCACGCGGTTGAAGAGTATATCGACAAGGACTCTCCCGCCCACGGGAGCGATTTTGAAGAGCGTTCTTTTAAAAAAGATTATTTGTCTTATTTAAAATCCCGCGTGGATACCGCGAAAATCAAGAAAATAAAAAAGTCCGTCGTCATCGATTATATGCATGGCGCGGCGGGAGGGCTTTTAGAAGAAGTTTTGCCTGACAATAAAATTATTTCGCTAAGATCCCAGCGCGATCCCCTCTTTGGCGGACACGCCCCGGAACCAATTGAAGCCAATTTAAAAGAATTGGCGGCGCGGGTTGTTTCGGAAAAGGCCGCTTTGGGAATTGCCGTGGATGGAGACGCGGATCGTTTCGCTTTGATTGATGACAAAGGAAAGTATCTGACCCCATGCCAGATATTTCCTCTGGTCATTCGCTATTTGGTCGAGCGAAAAAAAATAAAGGGTAAAATCGTCCAATCAGTCTCGATGGGATATTTGGCCGAGCGCATGGCCAAGGATTATGGGGTTGATTTTGAGGAATTGCCCGTTGGATTTAAACATGTCGCCGAGGCCCTCGCGGTGGGAGGAGCCGCTATCGGGGGCGAGGAATCGGGAGGATATTCTTGGACCCAAAAGGTGGCGGAAAGAGACGGGCTTTTAACGGCTCTTCTTTTTCTGGAGATGATCTCCGCGGAAAACAAGCCCATTTCTCAAATGTGGAATGAAATCGCCCAAAAATACGGCAAATCTTTCTTTAAGCGGACGGATTTTCACCTGCATAAGCCCGTGGCGGACAAAAACTTGTTTGTCTCACGCCTCATCAAAAAATTGCCGAAAAAAATCCTGGGCTCCGAGATTAAGAACCTTATCCAAATTGATGGACTTAAAATTGTCTTAAACGAGGGGCACTGGCTTTTAATGCGCCCATCGGGAACGGAATCGTTGATGAGAGTCTATGCGGAATCAGATTCTGCCGAGAAAACGCAAGCCCTCTTGGATATCGCTAAAAAATGGGTCGCCCCGAACTTATAATTCTTCCATGAAAGCGATGCTTTTGGCGGCGGGAGCGGGAACGCGCT
Organism: bacterium; assembly: GCA_021810245.1. Taxonomy (GTDB): domain Bacteria; phylum Elusimicrobiota; class Elusimicrobia; order UBA1565; family UBA9628; genus JAKAQV01. Next base: position 915 of record JAJZJF010000025.1, on the reverse strand, counting down.
TAAGGCCTTTGACTTACCAGATTCCAAAACCCTTGATTCCCGTCGCGAACCGCCCGGTTATTCATTATGTTTTAGATAATTTGTCCCGGCATGGAATCAAAGAAATCATGATTAACCTTTCGGCTCACGCCGATCAGATTCACTCTTACTGCGGAAACGGCTCTCAATGGGGGCTGAGGCTTCATTACTCTCATGAGACGACCCTTCTCGGCACCGCTGGTGGAGTTAAAAACGTGGAGGCTTTTTTTAAAGGAGAGCCCTTTCTCGTAATGTCGGGAGACGGTCTCTCGGATATTGACTTATCCGATCTGATCGCTTTTCATAAAAAAAAGCGCGCTTTGGGGACCATCGCGGTAAAGTCGGTAGACTCCCGCTTTGAATACGGCGTGACCTTATCCGATAAGTCCGGCAGGATCAGGAAATTTATTGAAAAGCCCTCGTGGGGAGACGTTTTTTCAAGCACGGTTAACACCGGCATTTATCTTTTTGAGGCGGAGGCGCTGCGCTATATCCCCAAGGGAAAAATTTATGATTTCGGGCACCAACTTTGGCCGAAACTGCTCAAATTAAAAAAGCCTATTTATGCCTATCCCCTTAAATCTTATTGGACCGATGTCGGCAATCTTTCTGAATATAGAAAAAGCCAGATTGATTGTTTAGACGGTAAAGTGGACATCGCGCTTCCCGGAAGACAGGTTTCAAAGGGCATCTGGGTGGAAGAACCCGCCTCCGTATCTCCCGAGGCGGTTTTAAAGGCTCCTTGTTTAATCGGCAAAAATGTCCAAATTTCCGCATATGCGGAGATAGGCCCTTACAGCGTCATCGGATCCAACTCTAAAATATGTTCGCGCGCCGTGCTTAAAAATTGTATGCTTTTTGATAATGTCGTGGTAGAAAAAGAGGCGCATTTATCCA
>JAJZJF010000127.1 GCA_021810245.1 bacterium | reverse complement strand
GCAATGAGCCACTCAAGAGCGCTTTGAGCCTTAAGAGAAATGATAAGTCCATCTCCTTGCTTGGAACTGGTGAAACGAATATCTTGCGAATATTTTTGAGTCCAAAGTTGAATTTGTTCCGGAGCGATTTTGGCGGAAGAGCCGAAAATAAGTTCAAGCTCGCTTTTCCGTTGAGAGATTCTAATGATTCCGATTTCAGCGGCCGATATTTTTATCCTAATGAGATTAAAAAGATTGATGACCGGCTCTGCAATGGGCCCCGCTAAGTCTTCCATCTCCTTTTTTAGGGTTTCTAAATCCTCTTTTCTCGCGGAACTAAGCCTTCGGTAAAGTTCCAAACGCTGCCTTTCCTCGGGAAAATAGTCTTGAGGAATAAAGGCCGACAGCGGGAGATCCAATGTCGTTTCTTCCGTTGGCAAGCGCGTGCCGGGACTTTTCTTCTGGAGGCTAGAGACCTCTTCTGTCAAGAGTTGGCTGTAGAGAGAAATTCCCACGTCACGGACAAATCCGTGCTGCCGGCGGCCCAGAAGATCTCCAGTTCCACGAATTTCCATGTCCCGCATCGCTAGTTGCGCTCCGCTTCCCAGATGGCCAAATTCCTTGAGGGCCTCAAGGCGTTTTTGCGCTTCCTCTGATATTCGGGAAAATTCCGCGTTCTCCGGATAAAGAAAATAGCAGAACGCTTTTTTTGATTCGCGTCCGATTCTCCCGCGCAGTTGGTAGAGTTGGGCCAGTCCAAATTCGTGCGCGTCTTCAACTAGAAGAGTGTTGACCGATGGAATATCAAGTCCCGATTCGATAATAGTTGAGGCCACTAAGACATCAAATTTCTTTTTGTAGAAGTCCCACATCGCGCTTTCAATTTCAGGGCCTTTCATCTGCCCGTGAACGATGACAAATCGGGCCGACGGCATTAAATCCTTGAGGCGTTCTGCGGTTTCTTTCAGGGTTCTGACGCGGTTATGAACATAATAGGCTTGTCCGCCGCGGGCGATTTCCTCTTCGATAGCGCGAATAACTGTTTCTTCGCTCCAGGGCAAAATGCGCGTCGTAATCGGCAGTCGTCCTGCGGGGGCGCTCTGGATAAAAGAGAGAGATCTCAGTCCCGACAGCGCTTGCCCGAAAGTGCGTGGAATGGGGGTGGCTGACAATGAGAGAACATCTACCGTCGCGCGGAAGCGCTTTATTTTTTCTTTGTCTTCGACTCCAAAGCGGTGTTCTTCATCGATAATGGCTAGGCCCAAATCCTTAAACCGGATGTCTTTTTGAAGAAGCCGCGCGGTCCCAACGACGATGTCGATGCGCCCTTCTTTGAGCTTTTCAATGACGGCTTTTTGCTCTGAGGAGCTCTGAAATCGAGTGAGAAGACCCAGGCTGATTGGATAATCGGCGAATCTTTTTGAAAAACTCCGGAAATGCTGCTCGGCTAAGATGGTGGTTGGAACCAAAACGCAGGTTTGTTTGTTTCCCATCGCGCATTTAAAGGAAGCTCGCATCGCCACTTCGGTTTTTCCAAATCCGACGTCTCCTAAAACCAGGCGGTCCATCGGCTGGGGTTTGGACATATCTTCTAGGACCTCGGCAATTGCTCGCGCTTGGTCGGGAGTTTCCTGGTAGGGAAATTCTTCGGCAAACTCGCGTTCGAGGGGATTATCTTTGGGGAAGGCATATCCCGGAGATGAAGCGCGTTCGGCTTGGGTTTTAAGGAGCTTTTCGGCCAGTTCCCTAACGCCTTCCCTCACTCGTTCCTTGATTTCTTCCCAGCGTCTCTGATCCAGGCTTGAAAGACGCGGACGCCCGGAAGAACCTGAGACGTATTTTTGTATTGCTGAGAACTCGCTCATCGGCAGATAAAGAACGGAGTCTCCGGCAAAGGAAAGCCGTGCGCATTCAACCTGTCCAAAGCCGGGGGAACGAATCATTTGAAGTCCGCCGTAGCGGGCGATTCCATAATCGCGGTGAACGACATAGTCTCCTTTTTTAAGATCTGAAGAGTGGAGGCGGATCGGAGAGGAAATCGGGTAAGACAACGCGCGGCGATATCTCCGGTTGAAAATTTCAGAGGAGCTGTAGAAAGCGACTTTAAATTCCGGATGGAGAAAACCATTTCCAATTTCGCCGATCAAAAATTGGCAGGTCTCTTTGAGCGAATTAGGAAATATTTCTTGAATTCTGGAATTTTCGCCCTGATTAAGACTGTAGATAAAAACTTTAAATCCTTCTTGATTGAGTTTTTGAATCTCTTTAAACGCCTGGTCGGCCATTCCGCCTGTCGGCGGGTTTGGCCTGGCCCCGAAATCGATATCTTGGCTTGAGGTCTCAAGAAGGCGCCCCGCCCATATCCGACGATTTTCGGGCGCGGGGAAATTGGCCGGGAGGGTAAGCCCTTCTTCTACAATCCACAGCGCGTTTGAGAGAAAACTTTGGCTGAACCATTCCAATAATGCCGTGGAATCAATCTGGGGGCTTTCAGAAGAGGCGGGAACGGCTTGGGCTTTTAAAATGGTCCCGGCGCTCATTTGTGTGCCGGGGTCAAAGGAGCGCAGGGAAGCGATTTTATTTCCATCAAAGAGAATTCTTGTTGGACGTTCGGAATTGGGGCTATAAAAATCAAGAACAGCTCCGCGGATGGCGAAATCTCCGGGAGATTCGACAAAATCAGAACGCAGGTAACCCAATTGGATTAAATTTTGGGCGGCTTCATCGCGATTAAGCGCGCTGTCGATTGAAAAAACGAGAGTTCTCTGGCGGAAAAACTGCGGAGAGGGAACTTTTGATTCCAGGGCTTTGAGATTTAAGACAAATAAAGCGGTGTCGGAGTTGATGAGCGAAAGATTTTTGAGCCTTTGCGGGTGATCTTCTCCAAAAATAGCGGAGGTTAATTTTGAATTGCTTGGAAATAAGGGGATCAATGCGGAAAAAGCGGAATTGATTTCTTCAAGGCGTTCTTCTTCGTTGACTAGAAACAGGAGCGGGCCGTTTAAAGCCGGCAGAAAAGAAATTTCTTTTCTGGAAAGATAAAGTTGCGCCAAATAAGCCCAGGCGGAAGCGGTTGGCAGTCCGATCAGGCGCGGCATTTATCTCAAGGCGACTTTGTGCGCGAGATCTTTAAGAAATTCGGCTCTCAGACTGGTGTCCTTGCAAAGAGATTTGAGATGCCGAGCCTGGCTTCCATCTTCCTGGGCCAAGAAAACCCGCATCTCGATTCCCTCGGGCTTAATCTCGGCAAAGGCGCCAAGCGGAGTCGAACATCCGCCACCGACAAGGCGCAAAAATTCTCTTTCCCATTCAACCGCGATTCGAGTCGGCCCGTGATCGAGAATTTGAGAAAAAAGGCGAAGATCGTCTTTGACGCGGGACTCAATGGCCAAAGCGCCTTGCCCGGGGGCCGGGACCATCGCGTCAAGTTCAATGAGGTGAGCCGAGGGAATTTCCCGTTTAAGCCTCTTGAGTCCGGCGGCCGCTAAAATAATTCCATCCAAGGATTTTTCTTCCAATTTCTTTAATCGGGTGTCGACGTTTCCGCGAAGAGGGACTGTCGTCACTCCCGGGAAAATCATTTGAGCCTGGATTTGTCTTCGCAGAGAAGAGGTCCCAATTTTGTGTCCTGCCTGAATATCTTTCCATTTTAGCCCGTCGCGCCCGATAAAAACGTCTCGCGGGTTTTCCCGCTCCGGGTAGGCCAAAATATGGAGCTCTTCTGGGATTTCAGCGGGCATGTCTTTGGCGCTGTGAACGGCTAAATCAATTTCTTTTTTTAGCAGGGCTTCTTCGATTTCCTTGACGAACAGGCCTTTGGTCCCTTGGGGAGACAAAGAGGCCGCGTGCGCTTCCTGGGGGGAATGGTTCTGAAACAAATCTCCCGAGGTCTTGATGATTTTGAGCTCAGTCTCTACAGACGGGTCGATTTCCTTAAGGCGGCTTTCAACCCAGCGACTTTGGGCCAGGGCCAAGGGCGAGCCTCGCGTTCCAATTTTGAGCTTCACCCAATCATTGTAGAAAATTACAATTTTCTATAATCACCACATGCC
>JAJZJF010000126.1 GCA_021810245.1 bacterium | reverse complement strand
AAACAACAAAAAGGTCTCGATATATCCCATGTTTACGTGGACGTGGATGCCGGGGCTGTCGTCATTAGCGGGATGGTTGATTCCGCCCAACAGGAAAAATTGCTTGAAAAAATCGTCTATCACGTCCCTGGAGTCAAAGAGCCCACCTTTAACCTTGCCGTCAAAGAATAGTTTGACGCAAGCGCTTCTCCTTTGGTATCGCCGCTATCACAGGTCCATGCCGTGGCGGGATCGCCCTTCTCCCTATCGAACCTGGATTTCCGAGATCATGCTTCAGCAGACGACGGTGGCCTTCGTCATTCCTTATTTCGAGCGCTTTATCAAAAAATTTCCGGATCTGCGGAGTTTGGCTGGCGCCAAAGAAGAAGAGGTTTTGGCTTTGTGGGCGGGGTTGGGATATTATTCCCGCGCCAGAAACTTGCTTTTAGCCGCGCAAAAAATCGTTCGCCAGTATAGAGGGGTGTTTCCCAATGATTTTGATTCTCTTATTTCTCTGCCTGGAATTGGGCGTTACACCGCGGGCGCGATTTTATCCATCGCCTTTCAAAAGCCCTATCCAGTTTTAGACGGCAATGTAAGCCGGGTTTTTTCGCGCTTGACGGCTCAAAACAAAACTCCGGAAGAATTTTGGAGGATGGCCGAGGATTTATTGGACCATGAGCGTCCCGGAGACTGGAACCAAGCTTTGATGGAGTTGGGGGCGACTGTATGCGCGCCGGAAAACCCCAAATGCGGGAGTTGCCCCATCTCTTTTACCTGCGCGGCGTTTAAGACAAAAACGCAAAATCTTTTTCCCGCTCCTAAAATTAGGAAAAATGCCGTCAAATTGAACTGGAATTTTTTATGGATTGAGCGAGACGGGAAAGCGCTTCTTTGGAAGCGGGGCGAAAAAGAAAAACTCTTGAAAGGGCATTGGGGACTTCCGGAAATCGGAAGGGTCAAGGCCCAGGTTGGATCTCTTCTTAAGTCCGCTTCGCATACAATTACTCATCACCAGATTCATGTCCGGGTTTATCAGGGCAGTTTGAAAGAAGAAGTTACCTATCCCATGAAATGGGCGCCCAAGGTGGAACTCCCTAAATTTTTAGTATCTTCCCTGTGGAAAAAATGTTTGCCCAAGGCGAACTAATCGGCTTTGAAAAATAGGGCCGATAGGGGCGGAAGAGTTAAATTAAGCGAGTAGGGCTGATTGTGAAAGGGAATATTTTCCGCCCAGACTCCGCCTAGGTTTCCCATTCCGCTTCCGCCGTATTCAACGGCGTCGCTATTTAAGATTTCCTTCCAGTAGCCCGATTGCGGGGCGCCGATGCGGTAATTAATTCTTGTGACTGGAGTCAGGTTCAAAATAATGAGGACCACTCTTCCATCTTTCGATTTTCTTTTCCAGCTTAAAACGCTGGCGGCGGAATCGGCGCAATCAATCCATTCAAAACCCTCCGGAGAACAATCGTTTTGGTGAAGGGCGGGCTCTTCTTGGTAGACCTTATTGAGCATTTGAACCCAGAGTCTGATTCCCTCATGTTCTTTGTATTGGAGAAGATGCCAATCAAGGCTATGGTCGTGGTTCCACTCATTCCATTGCGCGATTTCTCCGCCCATAAACAGAAGTTTTTTCCCGGGCTGGGCGTAGAGATCGGCGAAAAGAAGCCTAAGGTTGGCGAATTTTTGCCAGAAATCTCCCGACATTTGGCTAATCAAGGAGCCTTTGGCGTGGACAATTTCATCATGCGACAAGGGCAAGACGAAGTTTTCATGCCAGGCATAAAGCATCCGGAAAGTGAGGCTATTGTGGTGATATTTGCGGTGAATCGGATCTTTTTGAAAATACTGAAGAGAATCATGCATCCAACCCATGTCCCATTTATACCCAAATCCCAAGCCGCCGCAGGAAGTGGGCCGGGAAACCATGGGCCAGGCGGTTGACTCTTCGGCAAACATCTGAATTCCCGGATGATCGAGATAGGCGGTTTCGTTAAGGGTTCTTAGAAAGGAGATAGCTTCGAGATTTTCACAGCCGCCGTAGCGGTTGGGTATCCAGTTGCCATTTTTTCTTGAATAGTCAAGGTAAAGCATTGAAGCGACGGCGTCAACCCGAAGCCCATCGGCATGATAGACGTCCATCCAAAACATCGCGCTCGATAAAAGAAAACTCCGAACCTCATTGCGTCCGTAGTTAAAAACATAGCTTCCCCAATCGGGGTGAAACCCCTGCCTAGGGTCGGAATGTTCATAGAGACGGGTGCCGTCGAAAAGCCCAAGGCCGTGCCCATCGGTGGCAAAATGAGAGGGGACCCAATCTAAGATGACGCCGATTCCATTCTGGTGGAGAGAATCGATGAGAAACATGAAATCCTGCGGAGTTCCGTAACGAGAAGTGGGCGCGAAATATCCCAGGGTTTGATATCCCCAAGATCCGTAAAACGGATGCTCCATGACCGGCAAAATCTCGACATGGGTAAAGTTCATCTTGCGCAGATATTCCGGCAAAATTTTAGCCATCTCTCTATAGCTGAGAGACCTTTGATTTTCCTCCGGAACTTTTCGCCAAGAGCCTAAATGGATCTCATAAATCGATATCGGAGATTCAAGCGAATTTTTATTGGCCCTGGAATTGAGCCAATGGCGATCATTCCATTGATAGGCCAGGTCGCGCACGATGGAGGCGGATTTCGGGGGAACTTCAAAATAAAAACCAACGGGATCGGCTTTTTCGGCTTCAAAGTTTAAGTCTTTCGAGACGATTCGGTATTTGTAAGCGGAACCTTCTTTCGCCTCTGGGACAAAACCTTCCCAGATTCCGGAGTTGCCGACCGGAAACAGCGGATGGCTTGAGCGCCGCCAGGAATTAAAATCGCCCATGACATAGACCGCGCTCGCGTTCGGCGCCCAAACGGAGAAAGAGACCCCGTCTTTTTTGGGAGACAGATGGGCGCCCAGTTTTTGGTAAATGCGGCGGTGCGTGCCTTCGTTAAAGAGGTGAAGGTCTTGGGGAGTCAACAGACTGTTGAATAATCCTAAATTGTTTTGCATAACCGCCTCTTAATTAAGAACTAGTTTATTCTACAATACTTTCAAAGTTCAGCGCGGCGACTGAACGCTTAGGGCCCGGCGCGTGGACAGCGCCGCTTTCTTAAGTCTTGAGATCGTTTCCGCGTTAAGGCTTTGTAAATCCAATTTCCAAGACCAGTTCCCGGAAGTCGTGCCGGGGATATTCATTCTCGCCTTTGATCCAAGCCCCAAAATGTCTTGCAGCGGAATGATGGCGGTGTTTGAGGGGGATTCTAATAAGGCCTCGATGAGTTTCCAATGGTTTTCAGGGTCGGATTTTGAACTCTGAGCGTAATCAAGAGCTCTCTTAACTTCATCAGGGGGGCCGCTTTCAATCCAGCCTTTGAGCGTGTCATTGTCGTGAGTGCCGGTGTAGGCGACGGAATTCGGCGAATAATTCCGAGGCAGGAATTTTTCTTCGCCTCCGAAAGAAAACTGAAGAACATTCATGCCGGGGAAATTAAATTGATCGCGCAACTCATAGACATCCTTGCCGGCGACGCCCAAATCTTCCGCGATGATTTGAAGGTTGGGGATTTGAGGAAGGATGAAAGAAAAGAAATCTTCTCCCGGGCCTTTGACCCATTGGCCGGAAACGGCGGTTTTTTCTCCGGAGGGAACCCGCCAATACCTGCAAAATCCAATAAAATGGTCCAGGCGCACGGCTTCAAAGCGCTGAGCGGAAATTTGAAGGCGCTTTTTCCACCATTCATATCCAGATTCTTTTAAGACATCCCAGCGGTAAAGCGGATTTCCCCAAAGTTGTCCTGTCTTTGAAAAATAATCGGGGGGGACACCGGAGACGGCGAGGGGCAATCCCTTTTCATCGAGATCGAAGATGTCTTGATGGGCCCAGACATCGGCGCTGTCTTGAGCTACAAAAATAGGAACGTCTCCAATGAGCGATATCCCTTTTTCCGCGCAGGCGCGCTTAAGGCGCTTCCATTGTCGGTCGAAGAGAAATTGTTCAAATTGATAATAAAATGAAGTTTCTCCCAGAAAATGAAGCAGGTCTCTTTCCCAAAAAC